>NZ_JASATW010000008.1:0-246784 GCF_030405905.1 Sphaerothrix gracilis Ecp01 | reverse complement strand
AAGAGAAAGCCTTGCACCGCTTGGGTGGGATACAGACGGAAGTACATCAAGATGAACAGCAACTTATCCTCCAACTGGCTCAAATGAGCTTTCCGACCAGCCCCTAACGCTCGTTTGCGTCCTGCGCGCTGAAACGTGGCTGCGATAAAGCTCTGCCAAGCCGTCCCAAAGCTGGGTAACAACGCCTCAAACTCTGACATCCTCAAGCCAGTTAAACTGCATAGGATTCGAGGTTTTGTCCGTAACTCGGCATAGGTCACTTTCATTGAATGTCTCGGGTCGATGCTCCTGACACTAATCATCCTATCGGTTCAATTTCCGATAAGGTCTACAGCAAAAACTCTGCCTGCCCTCAAATCATTCACAGGGCGGGCAGAGGCTCAGCTCTTGTCAGCGGCTTGAGCTTTACTGAAGCTGCAGTTCGGAAACGTTCTCTAGCTGCGTTAGCCTCTGAGTGGCCGTTTCACCTTCAATCGTCAGCTCAGGCGGATTACCCTGAATGAGGGTTGGCGGGAACACTTTAGCCCCTTCAGCCGTTAAATCTGTGATATAGCCCTGCTGATGTAGCTGAGCCTCTTTAGGCGTTTCAAAAGGACCAAAATAGTAAATACAGGTGGGCTGATCGGTGATAATTTGCAGCCACCAAGGCTGAGTTGTGGTTTCTGTATCACCTGCTATCTTTGAGAAAAAATTTTTAAAAGCGTCAATCAGCGACATAAGGTTATCCCCGGTTAGCTTCTGTAATTACTAAACAACCCACAATACTAAGCAGACCCCAACTTCAGCCATTATTTTCTAGAGAAAATATAAAGCTTGATGACTACACTACTCTTCCCACAGCAACCTCCTGGCGGAGTTCTTGGCTACATTTTAATGGCACAGCCAAGCAACAGCGCACAGGCAGCTAAATTCAATAAACCACCTATACGCTGGCTAAAACTCCCCCTGGTGACAGGTTCTCTGCCAAAGTATTCCCTGTTTAGTTATGCTCCTACGACAACGCCGCCATTCGGGTGTAACACCTGACCTGTCATATAAGAAGCGTCTTCAGAAGCTAGGAAGACAAAGCAGGTGGCAACTTCTACAGGTTGTCCGGGGCGGTTCATTGGCACCTGCTTGCCAAAGCCTTCTACTCCCTCGGCTGGAAAAGCGTCTGGGATGAACGGTGTCCAAATAGGGCCGGGGGCGACGCCATTAACGCGGATGTCCTTTTCTAGCATGGACTGCGCTAGCGATCGCGTGAAGGCTAAAATAGCGCCTTTAGTGGTGGAGTAGCTCAATAGCGGCGCATTGCCTTTGTAGGCATTGATAGAAGTGGTATTGATGATGGTGCTGCCAGCCTTCAGATGGGGCAGAGCATACTTAGTAAAGTAGAAGAAGGAGAAAACATTGGTACTAAAGATGCTGCCTAAACGGGCTGAGTCAATATCGTCAAAGCTTTCTAGGTACTGCTCGGCAGCATTGTTGATCAAAATATCCAGCTTGCCTAGCGTCCGCACCGTTTTCTCAACCGCTTCTTGGCAAAACTGCTCATTACTGATGTCTCCCGGAATCAGCAAGCACTTGCGGCCTTGAGCCTCTACAAGGCGCTTCGTCTCTTCGGCATCTTCGTGCTCATCGAGATAGACAATGGCCACATCAGCCTCTTCTTTGGCATAGAGAACGGCCACAGAGCGCCCAATGCCGCTATCCCCCCCTGTGATCAGAGCCACTTTGCCCTTGAGCTTACCGCTACCCCGATAGCTGTCACGGTCGTATTGGGGTTTGGGCGTCATTTCTGACTCGTGGGCAGGTTGTCGGTCTTGGCTCTGAGCCGGAATCTGATCGGCGGAAATAGCCATGTGTTTGAAATCTCCTGAATGTCTTGCATTGCATCATGTTGTCGCTAGCGTCCGCTTTGCGAATCGTTTTTGGCAATCGTTGCCAGCCAACCGCGATGCTTGTCATAAGCTAACGAGAACCGGGAACAGGTTAATCAATCTCAGGGGAGAAGCTGATAGAAAGGCGCTCCGCCTGTAGGTAGGTGTTGGTCGGCGGCTGAAGCGAAAAGGCGATCGCACCTTGAGCGCCCTTTTAAGAAAGCTCTTGTAAGTCCCAGCGGAAATCTCTACGAGAATAGGGGTGAAATCCGCTCAGAGTCTGCCCAATGGCGATCGCCTCTCGCGCCACAATAGAGAAAGGAGACATTCAAACGATTCACCCAACCGATGCGTATTCAACCCTCTACTTTGGTTCATTTAGGCTTTGGCAAATATGTCCGCTCTGACCAGGTGACGGCAGTGGTTCCGCTAGAAGGAGCAGAGCGGGGGCCAGGGCAGCGTACCCTCATCTATCTAGAGGGGCAAGCGCAGCCTGTGGTCGCTTCCCGCGCTGATAGCTCACTGGTGCGCGACCTGGTTCAAGATCCTGACGAAGTAATTCAAAGCCGTCAGCAGCAAGAGATTTTGGCAGATCTGCTCAGCGATCTCGGCGGTGTCAACGCAACTGTTCGTCGGATTTGCCGCGATCAGGGTGGTTTGGATCTAGATAGGTTAGAGCGCCGCATTCATGAAGTGTTAGATGAGGCGCTTCAGGCTGTTTAGAGTAGTGATTATAGGCCACTAATAAATCTCCCCGGACTGAGGATCGACTGGGGATCAAACTGTTGCTTTAGCTGACGCATCAGGGGCAAAGCATTCCCTGTATAGCCCCAGGTTTCGACCTGCTGTTTCAGTTGAGGCGGAGCCTCCAGAATGCTCAGAAAACCACCTAGTGCTTCGCAGCGCGATCGCACCTGTCTCAGCAAGTCGGCCGTTATCGCTCCTGTTAGGCGCAGCGATCCCAACCCGCTACCAGCCTGAATCCGTCCAGCAGCTAACAGCTCGGCGCGATTACTCTGGTCAATCAGCTGCAGTAGTTCAGCCGCTTTGGCAGGCGGTATGCCGAGCTTACAGCCAACTGTGTGGGTGCGATCGCCTGCGCTCGGCCATAGCTGAGCCTGAATCTGCTGCCACAATTGAGCCTCGTCCGGATGGCTCAGCCTATGCGTCTGCAGGTCTGATTTGTGACTGAGCGCCTCTAGCTGCTCCACCTGTGAGGTGACGCCAGCCTGGATTGTTTGGAACCGAACGGCTAGTCCGGCTGGAGCACTATAGCCTAGCTGAGTCAGGAGCTGAGACGACAGTAAATCTAAGCTAGCAGGGGTCAATACCGAAGCCTTGACCGTTTGGCAAAGCTGGGCGATCGCCCCGAGTTCGCCTGTGACTAAAACTGTCTGCGAAGTTTCCGGCAGCGGATAGGTGCGAAAGGTCACCTGTGAAATAATCGCCAAGCTGCCATAAGACCCGGTTAGCAGCTTCATGAGGTCGTAGCCAGCGACGTTTTTGACCACTTTGCCGCCTGCCTTAACAATCTCACCATCATGACGAACAAAGCGAATGCCAATCAGCATGTCGCGGACGCTGTTGTATCGCTGCCGCAAAGCGCCTGTGTCCGCTGTGGCAACGATGCCGCCTAGAGTCGCTTCGTCGGGATAGGTCGGATCTATGGCTAGAAACTGCTGGGTGACCTGCAGGGTAGTTTGCAAAGCCGCAAAAGAAAGTCCGGCTTCAGCCGTCATCACCAAGTCGCCTACGGCATGATTCAGTAAGCGATTGAGCCGCGCTGTACTGACGATTACATCTACTCCAGCCGCGAGTCCCCCCCAGCCTAGCTTGCTGGCCTGCCCCATCGGCAGCAGCCGCCAGCGATCGCGATCGGCATGAGCGACAATTGCCGCTAGCTCAGCCTCGGACTGGGGATACACTACGCAGGGTAGCTGGGTTTCAGCCGCGATCGCCTGTTGAATACGGTCTGTTGTAGCAGGGGCTAGCTGGGACCAATCGATAACTTGCTGAGGCGTCAGTAAGGCTTCTAGCTGCTGGGCGATCGCTGTCATCAAACGTCTAGCGGAAAAACAATCTCCAGTTTACGCTGCTGCCCCGAACATTCATACACAGACAGCCCTGAGCAGGAGGAATCAGGTAAACTCAACTCCTCCTGCCAGCCCATGTACCCGGCAATTTTGGCTGATAGAAGCCGTATTCAGGCTGTCTTAGTCAATGCTGATAGACTGGGGGCCGGGGCCAACGGTTTCGGCCGTGTTGGGAATGCTGACCTCGCGGTAGTCGGCATAAAGGCGATCGCGCCAGCTAAAGAAAGGGCGATAGGTTGGATCATCAGCCAGTCCCGGTACACCTTTGCCGCAGATTCCGGCAGGCAAATCAACGTACTGCCTGTCTGGAAACTTGATATACATTGATAGGCCAGCAACAGCAAAATCAGCCAGCGTCGGCTGGTCGCCAACGAGATAGGGACTTTCCTGTAGCAGCAGACAAAGGGCCTCCAAGTTTTGCTGCAGGATGGCATGAGCAGTTTTGACCGCATCCGCCCCAAAGCCAGCCCCCGTTCCCAGCAGGCTGAGAACATCACCCGGCACAGAACCCACCAGATTTTTGAGTAGCTCCGGCGTGGAAGCAGGCAGCAGCGCTGTCCGAAAGTTAGGATGCTGATTGAAGGCACCGATCATCGCCGTCCGAGCATTGAGACCGATAGACTCATCTGCCCAGGCTTCCATCATCAGGCACAGACCTCGCTGTTTAGGCGTGGTGGGAATGACGGGGCGCTCTGGATACTTTTCGTCGAGGTACTGAGCAATGGCGGTTGAGTCGGGAATGACTTCATTGTCATCCTTGAGGACAGGTACCTGTCGCTGCCCCGACATGCGATAGAGATCAATCTGTCCTACTCCCGGCGCAACTTCAACCTTGCGGTACGAAAGCTGCTTATAGTCTAGGATGAGGCGAATTTTCTCGCTGTAATGAGATCCTTCAAACTGATAGAGTTCCAACATGGTAGTTTTTCGATTAGGCACTAGCGCAGGCTTCTAGCCAAACATAGCGCAGAGTCTGGCTGTTTCCCGCGGCTAGCCCAGAAATCTATCTCAAGACAAAGTTTATCTACGCTACAAATAGACTTCTGATAGACCGCCTATAGTCAGCTAATTTAGGGTTTAAGGCGTCTGCGCAACTGTCACCATCGTCACCTCTTCGGCAAGCTGTGGCAGGCTGGCAATATAGCGATAGCCCCCTTCCAAAGATCCCTGCAGCGCTAAGGAACCGCCGTGAATTTCCGCGAGCTGGCGGCTCAGCAATAGTCCCAGTCCTTCGCGGGAAATATCAGCCTTCGCCGCTTCTGAGAGTGCCGGCAATGGGGAGTCAGCTTCTGTGTTTGAGTCCTGGGGCCGATGAAGCAACAGACCAGCCTGAGCCTCTAAAGACTGATAGCTCAGAGAAATTTCTAGTAGCTGATCGAGTGAGAGTACTGCCTGAGGCAAACCTTCTCCTAGCCAAGGATGGGAAAACCACACAGCTAGATTCAGGCGATCGTCTTTGCGGGAAATGTGAACGCGAACGGTGCCGCCTTCACTAGAAAGCTGAATGATGCTGTAAACCAGGTGGTAAATAAGCTGTTTAGTTTTACCCTTGTCCAGCACCCAAATGCGGGAACCTGGCTCTATGGTGAGGCTCATGCGCTGCCCTTGCTGCTGGGCCAAAGATTCCAGGCTGCTAATCACCTGCTGACTGAGCATTTCAATATCTACGGGCGTTAGGCTGAGCTGTCGATAGTCTTCCTGAGCTGTGCCTAGGCCAATGATTTCATCCATCAGGCCAAGAACGGTCTGGCTGCTGTTGCAGATAATGCCAGCATATTCTTTTTGCTTTTGCGTCAGCGGCCCGTAGATTTCGCGGCTGAGCATCCCCGCCATGCCCATAATTGAGGTGAGCGGGTTACGCAGCTCCTGTGTCAGTTGAGCAATTAGCTCAATCCGCACTGCGTTGATAGTTGACTGCAAAGACGCTTCCGCTTTGGGCTGGGCCGGGGTCTGGGGTGCGTAGTTACGAGAGGTCGATTGAAATAGGCGATCGCGCTCAAACTCACTAATACTCCAGCGAGCATTGAGTTCCAAAAAGGCTATGTCCTGAGCGGTAAACTGTCGCGGCTTGAGATCCATGATCGCCAAACTACCAATGCATTCACCACTGGAAATGACGATAGGCACTCCCAAGTAGGCCCGAATGCCATAGTGCTGCAATAGGCAGCTTTGAGAAAATTCAGACTGACTGGCAATATCCTCTACGATTAAAACTTTGCTGCTAGCAATTACCTGGGAACATAGCGCTTCTGCTCGCGGTAGACGACGCGAAGCTGCTAGCTGATTCATCAGCCCAAGCCGGGATAGCCCTACTGCTGATTTAAAGAACTGAAAATCACCATCGGTAATGCTAAAAACGCAGATAGGAGCTGCTAAGATGCGAGCTGCCGTCTGGGTTGCTTCGTCAAAGACGGGTATGCTTTCGTCAGCTAGCAGTCCTAGCTCTTGAACAGCGCGAACACGTTGTCGTTCTGAATCTACAGGGTGTGAGTTTTTCATATGACGTGTCAAATTTTCAGGGGAATGAATAGTTGACAGGCCAGTGTCCATGACGTACCTAGCACTTTGCTTCATTGACTCCGGTCATACATCAAAAGCTTTACAGTTCAAGCATTCCCTGTCTCTGCATATCTTAAACCCGCTAAGGGTCAGTACTTCACTAGAGAATGTGCTTAAAGCTGTAAAACCTCATACCTAAGATTAAGTAAAAATACTGGCGTCAGCAATACTTTATTCAACTTGCTTAAAGCAAGCAGTCTCACAGCATTTCCTGAAACTAATGCCATGAAGAAACGATGAGGAAACTCAGAAATGAATGTCGATTTTATGAAGCTAACAGCCGCAAAAGTCTCTGCTGCTGTAAAGGCGGATAGAAGCAGTTCTGTACGAGTATGATGGCCTTGACTGGCTAAGCTGCTTGACCCGCTACGCCCAAACAGGATGATTTAGGAGTGCAGCCATAGCGCGAACGCCTCGTAGCTGATTGGAGAGGGGTAAATGCCCTGCGGGAGCTGATAAATTCCAGATAAATTCGTTTGGATAACGAGTCCAAACATTGCCTTTTTTCCAGGCAATTTTGTGCCAAAGTTTTTCCCAGTTTTGATTGTTGCTCAGCCAAATTTCTCGCTGTTTCGCAAAGCCAAACTTTCCTTCTGAATAAACCTGCCATAGCTGGTCTAGAGTGCGTAAATCTTCGGCGGGAAAATTTTCGACTTCTGTAAAATAAAGCCAGCCGCGCTGAACCGCTCCCGCACCAGCAAGCTGACATAAGTGCTTCAAAGTCAGGCGATCGGCGGCTTCAAATTCCTGTCTTACTAAATCTTGCTGCAGGTCGGCGTAGTCTATTCCTTGTTTAGAAGTTAGCTCGACTAAGCCCTGGGGCCAGTGCTTTTGCAAAAACGCTTCTGTCTCAGGAGTCTGGCTTTGCCAAAGCAGGCGATAAGCTGTGCCGTCTAGGTAGGTGACTGGCTGTTGCCGTCTGGCCGATAAGAACTCCATCAAGGGTTCCAGGCCGCTATCAGCCATCGTGGCTAGCTGATGCAGCGCTGAGAGCTGCTTTTTAGGATTGTCGGCACGCAGTTGAGCCAGAAGTTCTGCGATCGGGCTGGAGTTGGCAGGCGCGGAATTAGTGGCAAAGCTGCTCATATCAAAACTAAGGGACTCACGTTCCCATAGATCATAGAAGGGATTGACGCCGCAAGCTAGAGGGAGTTGGCTGATAGCTACTGGGATTCGCCGTCGTGGGGTGGACGATAGCCATGTTCAAAGGCGAACCGAATTAGCTGAGAGCGATTGTCTAGGGCAAGCTTGCTGAGAATGTTGCTCAAGTGCGTCTGCACGGTACGCGGACTGATGAAGAGGCGATCGCCGATTTGCTTATTGGTGTAGCCCTGAATGACTTCCCAAAAGACTTTTTCTTCGGCTGGGGTGAGCGGCAAAGGCTGGGGTGGATCTGCTTCCGAAGACTCAGACTGGACATTGGCCTGCTGAATCAGACGGACAATTTCGGAGTGAATGCGCCGCGATCGCTCTAGCTGGGCTTCAATCTTGGCGACTAGTTCCCGGGGATGAAATGGCTTAACCAGATAATCATCTCCTCCGATATTGTGTCCCTGGACCCGATCGTCAACTTCGCCGCGACTGGAGAGAAAGATAAAAGGGACTAGCTGCCCAATGCGGCTCGATCGTAAGCGTCCGCAAAATTCTAGACCGTCCATCTCTGGCATCATCACGTCTGACACCACCAGATCGGGCGGTTCTTCCTCAAACAGAGTCAGCCCTTCTACGCCAGAAGCCGCTCCCCGGACAATATAACCCCGGTCTTCTAAGTGTCGGGTCAGAGCGGTTCGGAGCGTTATATCGTCATCTACTAATAAAATTCTTTTCATCCACCTTAATTAGAAACGATTATGAAGAGCCACAGCCTATACCGGGAGACAATTTGGAGATCTACCCAATAGTTTGTAAAACCATTCTCTACGGTATCTAATGGGTGTCTGACATTAACTGTAGTTAAATTTGCAAATTATGGGGAAGCCAATCCATATCTCAAAATTAAACATATCTGCTGCTGCACGAACTTATTAGGTGTTGCACTTAGCCGATACTCTTGATAAATATCGTAAGTCAGACTAGCCAAACTCATCAAATTTTATGTACCAAAAGATCTCGCCGCCTGAAACCGGCCACAAAATCACTTTTCAAAATGGCGAGCCTGTCGTCCCAGATGATCCCATTATTCCCTTTATTCGCGGAGACGGCACAGGCGTCGATATCTGGCCCGCAACCCAGAAAGTTTTGGATGCAGCGGTCAGAGCGGCCTATGGCAGTCAGCGTCAGATTGTCTGGTTCAAGGTTTATGCGGGGGATGAAGCCTGCGATAAGTACGGCACGTATGAGTACCTGCCTGAAGATACGCTACAGGCTATTCGCGAATACGGCGTGGCGATTAAAGGGCCGCTGACAACGCCGGTCGGCGGCGGCATTCGCTCTCTCAATGTGGCCCTGCGGCAAATTAATGATCTCTACGCCTGCGTACGGCCCTGCCGTTACTATACGGGGACGCCCTCGCCTCACAAGCAGCCAGACAAGCTAGACGTGATTGTCTACCGGGAAAACACTGAGGACATTTATCTGGGCATTGAGTGGAAGCAGGGCAGTGAAATGGGCGATCGCCTAATCAAGCTGCTAAATGACGACCTGATCCCAGCGACACCAGAACACGGCAGCAAGCAAATTCCCTGGGATTCGGGTATTGGTATCAAGCCGATTAGCAAAACAGGTTCACAGCGGCTGGTGCGCCGAGCGATTAAACATGCGCTTCAGCTCCCCAAAGCTAAGCAGATGGTGACCTTGGTGCATAAAGGCAACATCATGAAGTACACCGAAGGCGCGTTTCGAGACTGGGGCTATGAGCTGGCGACGAGTGAATTTCGGCAATCCTGCGTGACCGAGCAAGAGTCCTGGGTGCTGAGCAATAAAGAGAGCAACCCGGATATCTCAGTAGATGAGAATGCCCGCAAGATCGAACCGGGCTATGATTCTCTCACCCCAGAAAAACAGGCGGCAGTCAGGGCAGAAGTGACCCAAATTCTAGAGGCGATCTGGGATAGCCACGGCAACGGCCAGTGGAAAGACAAAATCATGGTGAACGATCGCATCGCCGACAGTATTTTTCAGCAGATTCAGACCCGTCCAGATGAGTATTCCATCTTGGCAACGATGAATCTCAACGGGGATTATCTCTCAGATGCCGCTGCCGCGATTGTCGGCGGCCTGGGGATGGGGCCGGGGGCCAACATTGGCGATCAGTGCGCTATTTTTGAAGCTACCCACGGCACTGCTCCCAAACATGCCGGACTCGATCGGATTAATCCCGGCTCGCTAATTCTCTCCGGGGTGATGATGCTGGAGTATTTAGGCTGGCAGGAGGCGGCTGATTTGGTTCGTAACGGCATCAGTACGGCGATCGCTAACCATCAGGTCACCTACGACCTAGCCCGCATGATGGATCCGCCAGTAGAGCCGCTGAAGTGTTCCGAGTTTGCTGAAGCGATTATCAGCCACTTTGATCAGTAGTGAGCTGGCTAGAAACCGGGTTTTGCGCCGTCGCGTTGAGACAAAACGGCTGTGGGGCAGGCTCGGTTTCTAGGTTCCTACGGGTTGTAGTTATTGGGATAATCTTGGGGACCCCAAGATGAAGAACCCAAGGGGTTAGAAAAAGTCTGAATTTCGCCGCCGCCAATATAGGAACCGGGGGGACGGGGTACGGAGGAAGAATTATTAAACTGGGGCTGGGGCTGAATATACTGGCTGCCAGGGCTAGTTGGCAGCGTGGGGGTAGCTGAGCGATTGGGCAGGCCGTTGAAGCGGGGCTGGGTTTGGGGCAAGCCAGGGGTGGTCAAATTGGTGTAGGCATTCCCAGACGGGTAGTTGTTCGGCGCTAGGTTGAGGGTGGCGGGGGGCGTATAGCCTGTGGTGCCCGGTGGCGGCGACATGTTGGGCGTGGTCGGAATGTAGCGCAGGGGAGCGGCTCCGGCAGGCGTATTTCCCTGGGCAGCAGCAGGAATCTCGGCATTCGAGAATTGACTAGGGCCAGTCGTTTGAGCGCTAGCTGAATTAGGGGATTGTCCGGCAGGCGATCGCGTTTCTGAGGTGCCCGCTGTCTGACTGGGTAAACGACCGAGGGCTTCCTGGAGAGCACTGGACTGTCCGGCTGGAGAGGCAGCTTCAGGATTGAGCAGCGTTGCCAAATTGGCTGCCGAAGCTAGGCTGGGAGGAGAAGCCGTACCAGACGAGGTGTCCGCTTGAGCAGAGGATGGAGTCCTGTAGGGGGCGTAAGAACTGCTGGGACGAATTTGGGCCTGATTCGTTTGATTCGTGATTTCGGATAGCTGGTTAAACAGGGTATCTTCCGGCGTTTCAGCAGCTTGAATCGTGGGAGTAGAGGCTGCCAAATCATTAAACAAAACGGCTAGACTGTCGACCTGGGATAGCTGCGCCTGTTCGTCTAAGGTCAGCTCGGTTTCGGGAATTTGGGCGCTAGGTGATTCAGTGTCAATTTCAAAGGCATCTGACCATTCAGGGTGCTGGCGATATTCCCACAGGACAACCCCCAGCAGCGTCACTACCAAAATCGGCGCCCAGACAATAGGCCGAGCCGCAGGCTGCAGGCGAGCAAACAAGTATCGAACTGAGGGAGGAATTGCCATATCGCTGAAACCGCTAGTCGGGTACCTGTGACTCTAAACTAGTCAGCTTCAATAAGCTAACAAGCTCTGAATCTGAGTCAATTCTAGCCAAAGGATGAGTTGCAGACCGTCAAAAGGCAAAAATGCCGCTGGGAAATTAACAGAAGTAGCTTACAGATCGTTGCAAACTGTCCCGAACTCAGCGAAATGTATGCCAAATTAATGGCTCAGTAGGCGTAAAAACTGCAGAAAAGCAGTATAGGCTATTGAAAATGTCATCACGCCTCTGCGCCGTTGTCTATCTGCATTTAAAAGCCTATGGTTCATCAATCGGATAAAGCTGCATCCAGCCAAACGCCGCTGATGCCGCCGCCTGCCAGATCCCGCTCAGGCGTTTCATTTACCATTGCGGCTAAAACGTCTACGGCTGCAAGTTTCTCTCGGAACTTAACTCGTCCGCTAGAACTCCCCGCGCCTGTGGTGGCCGAGAGCGATCGCGCTGTAGACCCAGCGGCGCTGCCCGTGATGCCGACTGCCGGCGATTTGCCAGCGCTGCCTAGAGTTAAGCGAACCGCTTTTAGCAGTCACCGACATGAGGCCAATCCGGCCCTAGCGATGACCCTGCTGCAGGAGATTGGCAGCAACGTGGAACAGTGGCAGAGCGAACTGCGCCGGGTTTTACTGGCTATCCAGGCTATCTATATGGAAGGCCCGATTGTAGATGGCTGGCTAGAGTCAGACGTGCGCAACTTAGCCAAAGTCCCTGATATCAAGTCTTCAGAATCAGCCGTATGGCGATATGGCGACATTGAGCAGCTGCAAAGCTATATTCAAACTCAAATGGAAGCAGCGGCAACGGCAACGCCAGCGGTCCAGACAGCTCCTCAGACGCAATATCATCTTTGCAGTCTCAATGCGGAGGGACGTCTGCAGTGCCAACCCTGTCCGCCAGAGCAGCTTTCCACCGTCAGCCTTGCCATTGCCCGCCATCAGAAAATTCGTCAGCTGCTCAATCAAAAACAGTATTTAGAAGCGCGGCTGAAGCGAGCCGTAGAGGTTTTGACCTCTGCCCGTAGTGAGTTAGGACTGAGTCCCACTGACGACAGCTAAGCCTCTCTACCAGCCCCAGGTCCCCGTGCCGCCCTTGAAGGGGCCGACAATATCTGGCGTGATCCAACCGCCATAAAAGTCTCCCTGCTGGGCCTGCACTTGTTCCCCATCTACATAACAGGCATCCACTTTAGCTGGGTAAAAGGCGACATAGTTCTGAATTGCCTGAAAACGGGGCGTGGGCTCCGGGTAGTACCAGGCTACATTTTCAACTTGGCGATCGCCGACGCTGAGCGTGTAGTAAGCAGCTCGGCCTTTCCATTCGCAAAACGACGACCCAGAGGTGGGCTGCAAATGCTCTAGTTGAATATCTGCAGGCGGAATGTAGTAGACGGGGGGATGGCTTGTTTCTAGAACTCGCTGCGCCCGATGCGTATCGGCCACGGTGATGCCGTTAAAAACAACCTGAATATGTTTGTCAGAAGCTTCTAATTTGGGAGGCCGGGGGTAGTCCCAAACAGACTCCTGCCCTGGCCCTGGCTCAATTCGCCGCTGCACCATGTGCGTCTAGATTCAACTGTACGTCTGTTTCATTTTATCGCTCTTGCCAGCGCTTGAGCTGGGCCTGCGCCCCGTTGTAGGCCGCCGTATCGGGGGGGACTAGCACGGCGGCCTGAATTGCAGCCTCAAATCGCCCCTGGGCGGCGCGAGCGCGGGCAATGCTGAAAATTTCTTGGCTGAGCTGATCAATTCGCGCCTGAGCCTGCTCGTATTCTGGATGCTCCGCTGGAATTTGCCGCAGCAGGCCAATGGCATCTTGAAAGGAGGCCGCCTGTCCGGGCTGCAGCATTGTTTGGGCCTGCTGTAGCCGGGCCTGGCTGAGCTGCCGCGCCTGCCAGTAGCCAATTTGCGTTTGGGCCTGAGGGTATAGGTCGGTGGCTGCTGCCGGAATAAAGCTGGCGGCTGCAATCGCTGCCGTTAAGTCTCCGGCATTTGCGGCGGCATTAGCCAGATCTAATAGGGACTGGCTCCACTGTTCAACTAGCTGCTGCGCTTCCTGATGAAAAGGCTCTCCCGGCGGAATTGGGTTTACCTGGGCGATCGCGGCCTCTAAGCTAGCAGCTTGCTCAGGCTGCACTGTTTGCCGGGCCAATTCAATGCGGGCCTGGTTATCGGCTACCTGCTGGGCTAGTCCAGCTTCGGCCCGCTCCTGTAGGCGATTGAAAGTATCATCCCGATTGGCAGCGGGTACCTGCTCCAGCCAGCGGATGGCTTCAGCGTAGCGCTGCTGGGCGATTGCCTGCTGCCCCTGCTCTAAAGCCGAAAGGGTTGGCGTGGTGGTTAGGCTTGACAGAGATTCGCTAAACAAAGGGCTGGCCGTCGTCTCTGTCTCAATTGTCTCTAGGGAGGCAGCAAGCGGAGTCGGCCCTGACGCCACCACCTCAGTTGCCTGATCTGGCGCTGCGGAACGAGGAGATTCTGGATTGGGAGCCGGGGTCTGATTCGGCAGCGGCAGCAAGTCAAAGCGCCCCAGGATCAGTAACAGCAACGCTGCGATCAGGGCAATTGGCCCCCAGCTCCCCATGAGGCGCTGCAGGGCAGCTAAGGTGGTGAGTGCCGGAAGTTTGGCCGCTGGAGTCGTCTGAGACTGGGGGGAGTGAACCAGCGCGGTTGTGTCTGCTTTAGGCGGCAACGGACTGACAACGGGAAGCTGCGGCGATCGCGCTGGACTCTTGGCTGCAGTTGTGGTTTGAGCCGCCATCGCTGGCACTTGGCTGACAGATGAGGGCGGCACTAGCAGCAAAAACTTCTTTGTGCTGGGAATCTGGATGGCTGGATGCTGGGCGGGTCGCCAGTGATGCTCGCAGAGTTCGGGTAGCTGCTGCCGCAGATGGGTCGCAATGTGCTCTAAGCTGACGCAGCCATGATACTGCAGCCCTTCTAGCAGCGCTGCGGTAAACAAGCCGTGCTTAACCGCTAAAGTCTCGTGGGAAAACTCCTCCGGCTGGCAGGACAGAATCAGGGAAATATCAAAGTCGCGGGCTAAGGCCAAAGACTGTCGCCCGACGGCGTGGTCGGCCAGGGCTGCCTGTGCTCGCCCTATATCCAGCGTGACAACGATATTGTCCGTAGGGGCCTGTTTAAACAGCTCAAAGAGTTCCTGCACTGAGCAGGCTGTTTCGGTTAGATAGGCCGGATCGGTGTCAACCGTCAACAGATAATCGCGGTCGTTGTAGCAGATACCATAGCCGCTGAAGAAAAACCAAAGGACATCATCGGACTGGATCTGCTGGCAGAGCTGCTGTACCTGAGTCCGAAGAGTCCGGCGATCGGGAGCCGCCGCTGCTGGCGATCGCAGCTCGGCTAAATCGCTGAGCAAATGGCATCGTTCTGTCCCATAGCCTGCCGACTCAACCAAGAAACGCCACAGGGCGATCGCATCCTGCTGAGCATAGAGCAGCGGCTGTAAAGACTGATATTGATTAATGCCGACGACAACGGCCCAGTGTTGAGTCATAACGGTTGCAACGGTCTATTCAGGTAAATGCGCCAAACCTCTGCAATCAGGTAGCTGTAGGGGTTCTGTGCCCCGAAGATAGCATAGACTCTCTCAGTTGAAACAAATAATTTGCGAGGCCAGTCTGATAGCTTAGCGCCTGAATCACTAGCGACCTGCGATCGGCAGACTGGCTTGGTCACGGCGAGACGTTCTAGGAACGCGGCCTTCAGGATTCTTGCTAGAACAGCCCAAATTTAAGCTAAGCTTTAACCAAAAATTATCTTCCCCTTTGGCAGACCGCTAAAGATAGGGGATTTAGAGGCAAAGGAGGATGAGATGAGGCAGCGGCAACCCGCATCAAAAGCAGCAGGAATCGGTAGGCACTGGCAGCGAGTTTGGTCGCCTGTGGGTCTGGCTGTTCTATTAGGACTATCTGGCAGCCTCTGGCTGGGGCAAAACGCGATCGCACCCCTATCGGCTCAGGCTTATACCTCTCGCACCAGCCTCTTTTTAGTACGCGGCGAAAATGAGAGCTACGAAACCCTGATTCGTCGGGCAGACGTTACCGCTCGCGCCGCCGCGCAGCGCAGCTTTGACGCTGACCTGCTAACAACCGAGGTCATTGTCACCGTCACCGCTGAAAGCCAGGGGATTTCTCTGCCCGTGATGATGCTGCAGGTCAGCCGCAGCCAGTGGAGCAATCGCCCCGATCCGCGCTACTGGGCCACCTACTATCCCAATGCCCGGACGCTGCTCTTTTCTGGCTTGGGACAATAGGCAGCGATCGCCGGTCACGCTCGGACAGGCGCGAGATGGCGAGCGGCTGCCAAAAAATATTTAGCATCTAGGGCTAAATGCTCTACAATCGAAAGGTTGTGAATAAGTCTGAAGTCTTTCAGTCATGGCGGTTCCTAAGAAGAAAACCTCGAAATCTAAGCGCAGTATGCGCCGTTCAAACTGGAAACGGCAGGCGGCTGTAGAAGCTAAAAAAGCGCTCTCCCTCGGCAAGTCAGTTTTGACCAATCGCTCTAGCAGCTTCATCTACGATCTAGATGAAGAGGATGAGGACGACGAAGAGTAGGCCAGTTGCGTCTCTCTCCTCAATAACAATAAACAGATAGAGCTTTCAGACACTGTCGCTTAGGCTTCAACCAGGCAGGTATGTAAGCTCTGTTTTGCTTTTGGTTTTGTTCAGCCCTCAGCAGTTGCCAGCTAGAATTTGTGCTCAGTCCTCGCATTTCGGTTCTGACTCTAGTTCGCGATCGCGAAGCCCACTTACACAACCTGCTGGCGGGCCTGTCTAGTTCAACGGTCAGGCCCCATGAGTGCGTCATTATCCGCATGAATGAGGCTGAGCAACCTTTACCAGCCACGCCGTTTCCAACATCGCAGCACAGCCTCATGTCTGCCGATGCCTTGCCCCTGGCGCAGGCCAGAAACTTAGCGGCCCATGAGACAACGGGCACTTTCTGGATTTTTCTAGATGTTGACTGCATTCCGGCAGCGACCTGCTTAGAGGCCTATGCAAGCGCTCACTGCCTAGCGCCTAGCGCCGTTCTGATGGGAGCCATTTCCTATCTGCAAGCAGTTCTTCCGGCTCAGTGGCAGCTATCTGAGCTATCTGAACGCTCAGCGCCTCATCCGCTAAGGGACGCGGCCCAGCAGGTATTTTTGCAGCTTGAAGCAAACTACAACCTGTTTTGGACGCTGTCTTTTGGCCTGGCACCGTCTACTTTTGAGCGGGTGGGCGGGTTTTGCGAAGCCTATCGTGGCTATGGGGCAGAGGATACCGATTTTGCGCGTCTGTTGGAGCGCTCTAAGATTGAGCTGCGCTGGGTGCCGACAGCAATGGCCTACCACCAATATCATGCAAGCCAGGTACCGCCGCGCCAGCATTTACAGAGCATTGTGCGCAATGCCTGGGTTTACTATCGCCGCTGGGGACAGTGGCCGATGGAGAAATGGCTGCTGGCTTTCGCCCAGGAAGGGCTGATTGACTGGCAGCCAGAAGCCGAGATTTTAAGA
This sequence comes from Sphaerothrix gracilis Ecp01, assembly GCF_030405905.1. Lineage (NCBI taxonomy): Bacteria > Bacillati > Cyanobacteriota > Cyanophyceae > Nodosilineales > Nodosilineaceae > Sphaerothrix > Sphaerothrix gracilis. The sequence goes on along the minus strand of NZ_JASATW010000008.1, from coordinate 230,067 downwards.
ACTTTGCCTTAGCGATCGCCGCCGATAGGCAAACACTTTAGGGTCCAGGCTTCAAGCTGCTGGGCTATATGCTGGGGTGCGGCGGGATTGCGCAAAGTTTGCCACTGGTGGCGGGGCTGGGCCTGAGCCGTTTGGAGTAGGGCTGGCCATTCCGCCTCAGAAGGCCAGCGATGGCGCACAACGGCTAGGTCTAAGCGGCTGAGAACCTCTGCTTTGCACAGCTGCTCTTTGAACGGGCGCTGGGCCGGTAGACAGAGAAAGGGAGCCTCCACCGCACCGATTTCCATTACGGTATTGTGGCCGGCGTTCGCTACTACGAGATCGGCATGTTGCAGATAGGGGTGAACCGTTTTAATTCGGCCCAGCAGTCTGACATTGGCAGTCAGGCTTTCGGGTGGATCAAGCTGACCTAAAACGAACCACTGCCAGGTAGGCGTCGCTTGAGCAGCAGCGGCAATGTCTGCAGACTGAATCGCTGTGCCCCCGCTGCCAATGAGAACGACAATATTGGGGCGATCGCTCTGGAAAGCCCTAGGCCGAGCTGTAGCACCGGGCTGAAAGCGGCAAAAACCGCCGCTATACCAGGTCTTTCGCTGAATCCAGCCTGGACAGTCAGCCTGCTCCATTGCTGCCGAAAAGGGAGCAATTAGAGCCATGCTGCCCTCATAGGCGATTTGATGCCCCAAGTCCCAGCGTTTGCCATGCTGCCGCACATAGACAACCGGAATGCCGCACAGCCGAGCTGCCAGGGCAATTTCCAAAGCGACATCAACCACCATTAGGTCGGGTCGCCACGTCGCCAGCCAGCGAGTAAGCGCCGCAAAAACCGGCGCATTGACACCGTGATTAAGCTGCATACCGTGTAGGGTCTGCCAGGCTTGTTTCCTTAAGTAAGGGTTGAGGCCAGTTTGGTTATAGGCTGGCAGGGTGATGTGGGGGACTTGGTTGCCCTGATGCGTGAGCTGGGCTGGCTGATAGCTGAGGCTGGTGAGCTGAGTCGTCTTGGCAAAATAGGGCAGGATGGCCTGGAGGCGGTGATAGTGACCGGAGCCGTGGGCATTAAAGAACCAGCCAATTTTCATCATTAGGCTGCTCCTGCAACCTCAGGCAGTGGCTCAACCGAGGCGGAGAGCAACTGTCTGTAATGGGCTTCGTAGTGATCGATCATCGTTTCCAGCGAGCAAAATTTTTCCGCCCTGAGCCGACACTGCTGCCGCGATCGCTGGGCAGCGCTGTGGATGGCAGCGGCTAACTGGGTCAGGCAGCGCTGGGGCACGACGCAGCCACAGGTATCATCGATAATTTCTCGCACCGCACCGCTCTCAAAAGCCGCGACGGGGGTGCCGCAGGCGAGAGACTCGGCATAGACCAGGCCGTAGGGTTCTGCCCAACTGGGCGTATTGACAAAGACAGCAGCCTGCCCAACAACGGTTTTTAACTGCTGATGCGAAAGATGGCCTAAATACTGAACGCGATCGCCATCAATATGCGGCAGAACCTTTTGACGAAAATAGTCTGCATCTGAAATTGGCCCAGCTAATTTGAGCTTAAATCCGGCTAGCTGCGTAGCTAAAATCGCTTCATGAGGACTTTTCTCTGGAACAAAACGGCCAAACCAGAGAGCGGAATTCGGCTCAGGATGAGGATTAAACGTCCACTGACTGATATCAGTGCCGTTATAAACAACTTCGCTAGTGACTGGCTGCCACTGCTGAGCGATCGCTTGAGAAACCGCTAGCAGCTTAAATTGAGCAGAGGCAGGTACGCTTCTAGCGGCGGCAAACAATTTGGCAAAAGGCGGCGTATGCAGGACTGTCAGCATAGGTATTCTAAGATTTTGAGCCGCTAAAAAAGGAATATGATTCAGCGAGTTATTGTGGATCAGGTCAAAATCACTGCGATTGATCTGATGAAGTAGTTTTTGATAAACAATCTCCTTTTTGAAATCTTTTTCAGCCGCTGACATAGCTTTCTCTAAGGCAAAAGATTTAGCCACTAAAGGAACTAAATTCAGGCGCTGATCTGAGTCTCCGCTGGCAAAGACTGTTACCTGATGACCTCTAGCCATCAGCGATTGACAGAGAAACCAGGTATGGGTTTCTAGACCTCCGGCAAAGGGTTGGGCAATTGGGTATTCTAGATGACAAATAACGGCAACTTTCATGAATTCAAAAACTAGAGAGAAATGCTTAGAAGCGAGCATTAACCGCAAATATGTTCTCAAAAGTCTATGAATTCTATTAAATATTTAAAACATCCTTGCGGTATTGATGCTTAGACTCCATCTATTTACTCTAGGTAGTTGATTTTTTAAAGAAAAAATGCGCAACTCTCAACCTGTCTCAAAGTAGGAGGGGCAAATCAAGTTCAACTTAGGTTGCCGGTTTGTGGCTTCGCTCAACCCCCTGCCTAGCCATGAATCGAGCATTGAGGCGAAGTCGAAATGCGTCCTATAAATAATCAGACCTACTTACTTAAGCAGAAATACTTGTGCTCATGATTGTCTGCCCAAACAGGTCTGACACAAATTAGTTTGCTAGTTTTAGGAGGCTATTCCAAAATCTATCTTGCGCTGTAAATAGATATGTCTTTCGATTGATAAAAATTGTCTTAGCTATAGGCAGAGATTGTTAAACACTGAGTATTGTTGTCTATTGAATTAGCTAACATCAGCCTGAATCTCTTTAACCTATCTCTGCTTTTGCTCTATCAACTGACTGATTGCAGATTCTTTGAAGTCGCTGATAATCAGAAAATGCTCAGGAGTTCAGGCTTTTGTGAAACTAAGGACTAAGATCCTAGCTGGCTACAGTTTCGGGCTAACCTTGTTAATTCTAGTTGGCTGTTGGGGCGTCTGGAACTTATGGCGTTTGGGCAAAGCCAGCGATGCCATTCTGCAGGAAAACTATCAGAGTATTCGCGCCGCAAACGGCATGTTGGACTCCATTGAGCGGCAGGACAGCGCTACCTTAATTGACCTGCTGAATGATGATGCTGATAGCATTGCTTTGTTTCAAACGAACGAAATAGACTTTTTGCAGTGGTTAAGTCGGGCCAAAGATAATGTCACCATTGCCGGTGAGGCCGATATTCTAGCAGCACTTGAAGCCAGCTATCGAGACTATTTGATCAGCGTGGCCGAGCTGCAGCAGCTAGATGAATCACCCGCCGCCACAGACTTTTACCAGACGACCGTTCAGCCAGATTTTTCGGCTGTGCGCCAAGCTGTAGCTGAACTGCGCCAGCTTAATCAGCAGACAATGATTCAGGCGGCGGAGCAGGCGGGTCGCACTTCGCGGCAGGCGATCGCCTCTATGAGCGCGGCCGGTATTGGCGCAGCGGCACTGGGCTTTATGCTGAGCCTGATTTTTTCGCGGGCGTTAACTCGGCCCCTGCAGTCGATGAACCAGGCGGCGGAGCAAATTGCTGAAGGAAATTATGATGTTGCCTTGACAGTGCGATCGCGCGATGAGCTAGGACAGCTTGCCGCCAGCATCAACCGCATGAGCCAGCGGCTGAGCGAGTATCGCAGCCTCAACGTGAATAAAATCATGGCGCAGCAGCAGCGCAGCGACGCCATTGTCAACAGCATCACTGACGGTATTGTAGTCGTAGACGACAGCGCCCTGATTATTGCGATTAATCCCACAGCGGCCAGTCTCTTCGGCACTACGCCGACTCAGGCTATGGGTAAACACTGCTTAGAAGCGATTGACAATCGCTCCCTGTTTGAAAAAATCCAGGCTACGGCTGAGTCAGGTCAGTTCTTGCAACCTGAGGAAGATGAGGCTATTTTCACGGTTGAGCGCCAAACCACCCAGCACTACCGCTATTTAATTACGCCGGTCAAAACTGAAACCGGGCAGCGCTTAGGCGTGGTCGTCCTGCTGCAGGATATCACCCAGCTGAAGGAAATCGATCAGCTCAAAAGCGAGTTTGTGATGACAGCCTCTCACGAACTGCGCACGCCGCTGACGGGCATGGCAATGAGCATTGATTTGCTGTTGGAAAGCTCTCAGGGCAAGCTGGCAGAGCGGGAGCAGGATCTGCTGCGGGCGGCTCAAGAAGACGTGCAGCGACTGCGCAACTTAGTCAATGAGCTGCTGGATCTTTCCAAAATTGAATCGGGCCGAATTGAGATGGCCCGCGTGCCGGTTGATACGAAGCTGCTGATTGAAAAAGCGATCGCTCTGTTTCAGGTGCAGGTTGCAGAGAAGCAGCTTCAGCTCCAGGCCCAGACTGGCGACGATCTACCCCAGGTCAACGCTGACCCTAACAAAATTACCTGGGTGCTGACCAATCTGATTGCCAATGCCCTGCGCTACGCTGAGCACAAAATTTTGGTTGCCGCTCAGCCTCAGGGCACTTGGATCCGGATTTCAGTTGAAGACGACGGCCCCGGTATTGACCCAGCCTATCAGGGCCGCATCTTTGACAAATTCGTCCAAGTCGAAACCGATCGCGATACGGGCGGTACCGGCCTGGGACTGGCTATCTGCAAAGAAATTGTCAAAGCCCACGGTGGCACCATCTGGGTAGAGTCTAGCCCTGGGTCAGGCAGCCGCTTCAGCCTGACGCTACCGATCGCTGCTGCTAATCAACGTTCAACCGGAGATCTTGCCCATGTCGAAAGCTAAACTGCTTGTCGCTGACGACGAGAAAAACATTCGCTTAACGGTCGCTCAGTCTTTAGACGCTCAATATGAGGTAAAAACGGCGGTCAGCGGCCAAGACGCCCTCGATCAGCTGGCAAAAGACACATTTGATCTAATGCTGCTGGACATTCGGATGCCAGGCATGGACGGAGTCGAAGTGCTCAAACAGCTCAAAGACCGCCAGCCCGATTTGAAAGTGATCGTAATTTCCGCTCATGGTACGGTGGACAGCGCCGTTGAGGTGATGAAGCTAGGAGCGGTGGACTTTCTGCAAAAGCCGTTTACACCCCAGGAAATTCGCGATTTAGTGGCTCAGGTTTTGGGGCGATCGCTGCAGCCTCAAGACACCAGCAGCTACGACGATCTGATGGCCGCCGCCAAGGCCCAGGCCAGTCAGCGTAATTTTGATGCGGCTATTAGCCAAGTTAAGCAGGCGATCGGAGCGCATCCAGAACGCCCGGAAGCATTTAACTTCTTGGGAGAGCTTTTGGAAGTCAAAGGCGATCGCCTCGAAGCTCTAAAAAACTATCGAGTGGCTCTGGATTTAGATCCCACATACGAACCGGCCCAGCAAAATCTGCACCGGGCCACCCGCAATCCAAAAACGCGGCCTAGTCTCTAATGTTCGACTAATTTTTAACTCGCTTTCTTCTCTTATGGCAATGGCTAATTCTAAATATATTGTGGTGGTGGGCTGTGGCCGCTTGGGGTCAATTTTGGCTAGCCGTCTCAGCGCCGAAGGAAATAGTATCGTTGTGATTGACTGCAACGATAGCGCGTTCAGGTCGCTCTCTAGCGAATTTAGCGGCTTTCAAATTACCGGAGATGCCACTGAGATGGCCACCCTAAAAGCGGCCAAAGCTGATAAAGCTGACTGTCTCTTGGCCGTAACCGATCAGGACAACCTCAACCTGATGGTGGCCCAGATCGCCAAAAAGCTGTTCAATATTCCCACCGTCTTGGCCCGTGTGTTTGACCCAGCTCGTGAAGCGATTTACCGCGAGTTTGAGATTGAAACCATCAGCCCTACCCAGCTTTCAGCCGAGCAGTTCGTCCAGGCACTTCAAACCAGAGGTGAAGTATCGTCATGAGAGTGATTTTAATTGGCAGCGGTAAGCTGGCTTACTTTCTCAGCAAGCAGTTCACCAGTAAAGGCTACTACCTCACCATCATTACGCCAGACGAAGGGGAAGCGGTGCTGCTTTCGCGCCAAGTCAAGGCGACGGTGATGGTGGGAGACGGCAGCAATCCGCTGCTGCTGCAGGAAGCTGAAGCCTACGGCGCTGACGTGCTGCTAGCGCTGACTAACCGCGATCAAGATAACCTGATTGCCTGTCAAATCGGCCAAGATCGCTACGGCGTGCCTCGTACCATTGCCCTAGTGAATGACCCGGACAACCGCGAGGTGTTCCAAAAGCTGGGGGTGACGATGGTTTTCTCAGCTACGGAAATTTTAGGATCGCTGATTGAGCAGCAGGCGGATTATCAGGATGTCAAAAATCTGGTGCCGATTAGCCAAAGCGACGTCACGGTCACCGAGTTTACGCTGCAGGATACCAGTCCGGCAGTAGGACACAAGATTCAGGATCTAAAGCTGACCGGGGCGGCCATCACCTGCATCATTCGCGGCGGGCGGGTGCTGATTCCCAGCAAGTGGATGCACCTGCGCGCTGAAGATCGGCTCATTCTAGTCAGCGAAAGCGAGCATTATGGATCGGCTCAGCGGGCGCTGGCAGGAGGAGAGCCTTAATGCGATATCAGCAGTTTTTGCAGCGGCGTTACCGGGCCGTTTTGGCCTATACCGGACTGGTGTGCTTTATTTCAGGGCTGGCCATTCTGGCACCGCTGATTGCTTTGCTGGCCTATCCAGAAGAGTGGCGACTCGCCTGGGGCTTTTTGCTACCGGGTCTTGGCCTCAGCGGATTAGGCTTTGGGGTTTGGCGATCGCTCTTGCCCAGACCTGCTGCCAGCCTAACGCTGCAGGAAGGCTCCGTGATTGTGGTGCTGGCTTGGCTGCTAGCCATTTTGTTTGGCACCGTTCCTTTTTTGCTGCTGGACGGGCTTAACTTTACGCAGGCAGCGTTTGAATCTACCAGCGGCTGGACAACCACGGGGCTTTCGGTCGTAGATGTGACGCAGACTTCTCACCTGATTTTGCTGTTTCGCAGCATCATGGAGCTGTTTGGCGGGGCCGGATTGGCAATTATTACCCTAAGCGCGATCGCGGGACCATCGGGTTCCGGCTTGAGCAGTGCTGAGGGCCGCAGCGAGCAGCTTGTGCCCAACGTGCAGCGGTCAGCCAAGCTAGTCTTGGGGATTTACTCCGGCTATGTGGCTGTGGGCACTGTGGCGCTGCGATTGGCCGGGATGGGCTGGTTTGATGCGGTGAATCACTCCTTTGCGGCCCTCTCGACCGGCGGCTTTTCCACGCGCCCAGACTCAATTGGCTACTGGGATAGCCCCGCCGTTGAAATTGTCACGATTGTGCTGATGATTTTGGGGGCGCTCAACTTTGTCACCAGCTACCTGCTGCTGACCGGACAGTTTCAGTCTGTGGTGCGCAATGGCCAGGTGCGGCTGCAGGCAATTGTGATACCGCTGTGTGCTCTGATTCTGTTTCTGGGCGTAGCAGCGGGCTTTTACCCGACAACTGGCAAAGCGGTGCGCGTCGCTATTTTCGAGACGGTGACGGCGCTATCCACCACCGGATTTTCTACTGTGGGCTATACGGACTGGAACGGCCTAGGCTGGCTAATACTGATTGTGCTGATGCTCATTGGCGGTGGGGCTGGCTCCACTGCGGGCGGGATCAAGCAGTTTCGGATTTACCTGCTTTACTGTAGCCTGATGTGGGAAGTACGGCGTTTGCTCATGCCCCCTAGCGCGGTGAGTGAGCCAGTCATCTGGCAGGGCGATCGCCAGCGCTTTTTGCAAGACAGCCAGATCCGTCAGGTGAGCCTGTTTATTTTTCTATATTTGCTAATCTATGCGGTTGGCAGTTTAGTAGTTGCCGCCCACGGCTATACCCTGCAGGAAAGCCTATTTGAATATGCCAGCGCCATGGGCACGGTGGGACTTTCCGTAGGCGTTACGGCTGCTGATGCTCCGGCGAGTCTGCTCTGGGCCGAAACGGTGGGCATGTTTTTAGGTCGCTTGGAGTTTTTTACTGTCTTCGTTGGGGTGGTGCGTCTGGTGAAAGACACGCGGCCTGTACTGCTTGGCAAGGCTTAAAGTCAGGTCAGCTAGCGCGGCAGGGCGGTGGCCTCAACGGGCGCTTCTTCCCGCAGGCGATCGCTCTTTTTGCCCTGTTTTCGCCGCTCCGCCATGAGCTTAGGCCGCAGATAGAGATTTTCTAGCACGACCGCGCCCCCGGCAATCCAGGGGGGGACAATCAGCGCTCCAATAATGCCTAAGACCTGAGTGCCGCCGAGAACTGCCAGGAGCTGATACAGCGGATGTACGCCCACGGAAGACCCCACCAGCAGCGGATCGAGCACATAGGTTTCCAGATTTTGCAAAATCACGTAGAGCAGAATCACCCAGAGAAACGTCCAGCCGCCCTGAGACGCCGCTAGGACAATAGCCGGAATGGCCCCCAGAATCGGCCCCAGGAAAGGAATCAGGTTAGTAACACCCGCGATCGCCCCCAATCCTAAAGCAAACTCCGACAGCCCTAGAAAGCTGAGGCTGGTGGTGGTCGCCACCGAGAGGATAGCCGAGACAATCAGCCGCCCGCGAATATAGCTGCCAATGCGATAGCTTACGGGAGCTACCTGCGCTTCTACGCGGGCGTCCCAGGGCTGAGGCAGCAGCCGCACCAAGTTTTTAATCAGCGTCCGGCTATCGGCCAGCATATAGCCCGATAAAAACAGAGACAGAATCAGGCTAAACACGCCGCCTAAAATGCCTGTCGTAACTCCGTAAGAGCGCACCAAAAGTTGCTGGCTAGACTGAATCGCCCAGCGGGTCAGAGCCTGAACGTCTAGAACCTGGTTGAATAGCTCACCCGCTAGATCAGGGCGGGTATCGTTGAGATCCATCACCTGCGCTTCGATGTAGGCGAATACGCTTCTCAGAGACAGCGGAATTTGCCGAATTAGCCGTTCAATCTGCTCAAAGATAGTCGGACCAACCAGAAAAATAGCGCTAACAATGACGTTAATTAGAAGCAGATAAATTAAGACTACCGAAAGCCAGCGCGGCACCCGATAGCGCTCTGCCCAATCCACGACGGGAGCAATTGAGGAGGCCAAAACTACTGAGATTAACAGCAGTAAAATCAGCCCCTTTAGCTGCCATAGCAAAATTAGGAGGGGAACGGCGGCAATCAGAATAATTAGACTGCCGGATGAAAACGTCAGCCGCTGCTCAGATATGCGATTCACAGGTCACTATTCCAAAGAAGAAATTGATCACAGCTCACGCTCAGACAAATGAAGCAATTACTGTTGTTTGACAGGCTTAGCCGCAAGAACTAATCCTATAGCTATTTTGTTGGCTAGCAATCTTTTTAGGCAACTAGATTGCTAAAGGGTGTAGGTAAAGTCTGCGACTAGGGCACCAGGCACATAAGCACCGCCCAAAGAACGGTTGCCGTAGGTGCCTACTTCGGGAATAAACTGGCGGAAATCAGTCAGGGCCAATAGCTGCTCACCGAAGATACGGTAGAAGCTGTCGTCAAAGCGAAGATTTTGAATCGGGGCGACGATTTCTCCTTGCTCTACCCAAAAACAGGCATAGCGAGTCATGCCCGTGATGCGGCCCTGGGGGCGATCGCTCCAGTTGAGATAGTGCAGATTAGAAACGTACAGGCCCGTGTCTAAAGCCGCCAGAATGTCTGACTCAGCCAGATCGCCTGGCTCAACTTTGGGCGATCGCAAATATTCTCCTCCCGCCGCATAGTTTGAGTCAATATCGTATTCCTTGGCGGTCCGAGAACTAATGAGGCTATGGCGCAACTCTCCTGCAGCAATAATCGGCAGGCGCTGCGGCGCTGCTTCTCCCAGTTCATTAAATCGGGGAACCAGACCTTGGGAAAAGTCTTCAACCAGGGTAAATTTAGGCGATAGCTGCTTTTCGCCTCGACGCATCAGCCCAAAAGGACTGCCTCCCCGCCGGATAGCGCTTTCACTGACGCCGCCCCAAGAGAACATAGAGATTAAATCTGCGACTGCGGCGGGCGCTAGATAGGTGCGATAGCTACCCCGTGCAATCGGCTTAGGCGGCTGCGCCAGTTTAGCCAGCAGTGCCTTAGTTTGGTCAATAGTGTGCTGATAGACGGCTTCATCCCAGTCACTACCGGCTACTGTGCCCTTGACGGCTTGTCCATCAGCCGTAAAGCAGGAATAGTCCAGCGTGAATGTGTCAGTTTCAAACCAGTGAGTCTGCCCCGCCGAGTCAGCATAGGCCCGGATCACCTGACCGCTAGCATAAATACCGACAAAGTCCAACCCCTGCACCGGCGCTAGAATCGTCGCCGCGACGGCTTCCGGAGCCAGTAGCTGGCCGTGGTGACTTTCACGGCTGGTGGCGCTGCCGCTGGGCAGGACGATATGGGGATCGGCGGGAAGCTGCTCGACTTCAGCCCGCAGTTCGGTTAAAGCGGTCTGCAACTGGGCTAAATCCTCAGCCTGATCGCCGGTAAACGGCAGGTGGCGATCGCCGATGCGCTGCTGCTTCATTAGCGTCAGCTGCAGTTCCCCATCCTGCACCAGACCGCTTTGGCGTACTTTGGCCTGGTTGAAGCGGACGAACTGGCTGGACTCCCCCGACAGCGTCAGGGTAAAAGTCTCTTCAGCTTGAAGCTGCGATCGCAGACGGTCTGCTAGCTGCTCAAACAGCGTTTCCCAGACTAATCTCATGCCGCTCCCCCAAAAACTTCGATCGCCTCAAAAACGCACACAGGGGCGCCATGCCCTACCCGAATCACCTGATTGGGTTCACCTTTACCGCAGTAGGGCGTGCCATAGACCTGCCAGGTGGAGCGATCGCCCACTGCCTTGAGGCTGCGCCAGAACTGGGGCGTTGTGGCCCGGTAGTTGGGATTGCGCAGGGTTTTTGTCAGTTTTCCTTGCTCAATGAGCTGGGCATATTCGCAGCCAAACTGGAACTTGTAGCGCTGGTCATCGATTGACCAAGAGCGGTTGGTCTGCATATAGACGCCTTGCTCAATATTGCCAATCAGCGCTGCAAAGGACTGATCGCCCGGCTCCAAGTTAATGTTTGCCATCCGGTCAATCGCGGGTCGATTCCACAGGGAAGCCCTGGCACAGGCAACTCCCGGCACGCCCAGGCGCGCCTGACTTTCCAGACTGCCCAGCCCCCGCTCTAGAATGCCGGCGCGAATCAGGTATTCTCGCGTCGCGGGTGCGCCGGTATCGTCAAAGCCATAGCTGGCAAACTCTTCAGCCACCGTCGGATCAAAGGTGATGTTCATCAGCGGTGAGCCATAGGTCAACTGACCAAAGTCTGCTGGCTTGACGAAGCTGCCTCCGGCGTAATTGCGCTCATCGCCTAAAATTCGATCTAGCTCTAGGGGATGGCCGATACTCTCATGAATTTGCAGCATCATCTGGTCAGGCGCTAAAACCAGCGTCGTCGGCATTTCCGGGCAGTCTGGCGCGCTCAGCAACTCCATCGCTTGTTCGCCAATATTGGTTGCCCGCTGCCACAGATCTGGCCCTAAAAAAAATTCCCAGCCCCCCTGATAGCAGTGAGCCAGCGGGCCGTTGTCTGTGCGCTGCTGCACCACGCCTTCATCCTGGGCTGTGACGCCAAAGTGAGTTTCTACTAAGAAAAACTGCTGGTAAATTTCGGCGCCACTGCTGCTGACAAACCAAGATTCTGTCTCGTTGGCGATCGCGGTGGCATTGGTTTGCACAATCTTGTCGGACACCTGCAGCTGCTGGCAGAGACGGGCCAGCACATCATTAATGTCTGCCGGACTCAGGGCGTCAAAAGGTTTCCGCTGGACTGACTGATAGCGCCCCGTCACGGCAGGCCGGACGGCGGGCTGAGTCTGATGCAGCTGCCACTGGCTAGCAGCGATCGCCTGCTGATAAGCGGCTTTTGCTGCCTGCTGCAGTCCGGTAGGGGAGAGAACGTTTGTGGCGGCGTAGCCAAGCTGCCCTTGGGCCAGCACCTCAACCATAGCGCCCCGATTGAGCAATCGCGAGTTGCGCTGAGGCTTCTCATCCCGCATTGATCGCTGGTTAATAGACTCTTTGACGGCTCGGATACCGATCCAGTCTGCCGGAAGAGAGAGGGTACTCAGGCACTGAGATAGCGCTTCGATCATGTTGGCTGTTTGATTTTTGGTTGAGCAATGATGCGGGGGCTTTCCCTATTCTAGTAATTTCTTGAGATCAGCCCGCTATATCTCATACCAAACAAGCGATCTCTGCCACTACGGCTAAGATCGCTTGCTTTGAGAGGTTTAAGTTTGCTATCGGCCAAGTTGCCTTAGTGCAGACCTCAAGCTTCTCTGGCTGTTTCCTGATAGCGCTTTAGACCCAGACCCATGCCGACTGCGGCTAGGCTGCCAAGCAGGGTCATCGGTTCAGGTACCGGTTCAGCCGGGCTGCTCCCTACTTTAATCTGGCTGGCTAGGCGAGAGCCTCTGGGATAGTCGCCACTCCAGGCTAGAATTTGCTCACCGCGCAGCGTAAACGAGGCGTTTAGATCAGAAACGATTAGGTAGCTGACGTCGCGATCGCTGCCGCTAGAGAGCACATTAGGCAAAGCTTGAAACCCAGTGCCATCGTCAAGCTGTAGATTCTGCAGGGTGAAAGCTGCGGTGCCGCCATTGCGTCCTTCAGACCGGGTGCGAATATAGAGGCTGTTGGGATCAAAGGCGTTAAAATTGGCCGTCAGGGTTTGACTGCCCACGGTGTAGCGCGCCAGATTAGTCACGGCGTCAAAAATTAGCTCAAAGTTGATAACTTGCCCGCTATTCCAGGTGCGTTGCCCCTCAGCCACCGGAGTCACGGGGTCAAATCCGCCTGAACTATTAGGCACCAGCGGCCCGTTAATCCCCAACTCGCGATCGCCGGAATTGCCGTTATTGCCGGCGCGACTTTCAGTTACAAACAGCTCAGTAAATCCGCCGCTGCGCACTAAGTCCTCGAACTCAGAATCGGTGAAGTCTGGAGCTGGCGTTAAGGTGAAGGCTTCTGCCCCACTCACCATCCCCAGAGAAACCGTCACCACCAAGCCCAAAATCGCGCTTAACTTGATCATCTTTAGCTTTTACCAAATGGCTTATAAGTATCAAATTACACAGAATTTTTTTGACCTCACTCGGCCATTCGGCTTAGAACCGCCCCTATTCACCGAAAGTTAACTACAGCAGCGAACTTGCTTCACAATCGCCTCATCGAAGACGCTCAAGATCGAGGCTAAAAACTGACGGCTAACTTTTGATTCAAAAGAAAAATAGGGTTAAAACCTTATTTTCTAAGCCTAATGCGCCATTAATTCTTGGTTTTTGTAGGCTATAGGCTAGTCAAGCTGAATCAACCGCAGCCACTCCACCCGGTTCAACCAAGATTTTTATGCCCCTTGGCCCGCTCGATCTCAAAGCGATCGCCTGTCTGATGCAGCGCGCTCGTATCACCTGGTCAGAACTGGCTGCTGTGCTAGGACTTTCCGCACCAGCGGCTGCCGATCGGGTCAGACGGCTAGAGGAACGAGGAATTATCCGGGGATATCACGCCCAGGTCGATCCGCAGCAGCTAGGCTACCTCCTCACCGCTTTTATTGCCGTCACTCTCGACCAGCCCCAATCCCGGCAGGATTTTATCTCCAAGGTAATGGCATTGCCGGAAATTCAGGAATGCCACCACGTTACCGGCGAAGATGACTACCTGCTCAAGGTTCGCTGTCGCAGTACCCAAGCCCTCGAACACCTAATTAGCGATCAGCTCAAAAGCCTCCCCGGTATTCAGAAAACCCGCACCATCATTGTCCTCTCCACCGTCAAAGAAAACTTCCTCCTGCCCGTTCCCCCCTTTGACGAAAACTCCTAACCCATCACCCGCGCTTTTTTCTACCATCTTCCTCACCTCTACCACCTTCCTCACCTACCACCTTCCTTACCTCTACCACCTTCCCAAACTATGCCCCTGCTCCTCCAAGGCTTACTCCTCGGCCTCTCCATTGCCGCCCCGGTCGGCCCCATCGGCATCCTCTGTATTCGCCGTACCCTAGTTCTGGGTCGTCTATCAGGTTTAGTCTCTGGCTTGGGCGCGGCCACCGCTGATGGCCTCTATGGCTGCATTGCCGGATTTGGGCTGACCTTTTTGACCCAGTTTTTAGTCAGTCAGACCCTCTGGTTACGGCTCGTCGGTGGCCTGTTTTTGATCTATCTCGGTGCCAAGATTTTTGTCAGTCGGCCTGCTACTGATGCCGCTGCGATCGCCCCCCAGTCCACTTTGCTAGGGGCCTACCTTTCTACGCTGGGACTGACCCTGACCAACCCGGCAACTATTCTTTCGTTTGTGGCTATCTTCGCTGGATTAGGACTGGCTGAAGGCGATCGCAGCTATTTAGACTCAAGCGTGCTAGTTTTAGGCGTGTTTTTTGGCTCGGCGCTGTGGTGGTGGTTATTGAGCTGGAGTGTTAATCTTTTTCGAGCCAGGTTCGATCTGCAGCGGCTGCGATGGTTAAATAGGATTTCTGGCTTGATGATGGCTGCTTTTGGTGTTGTTGCCCTAGGTTGGCGTTGAGGCAAATGGTTCAGCGAATGAGACGACCTAAAGGAATTCAGCGGTGGCTGTGGTGGGGCTGCGCCGGGTTATTGAGCCTGCTGCTGCTGTCTCTGCCTGCCTATCTAGGGGCTTTCTGGCCGATTCGTTTAGGAAGCCAGCCAGCGATCGCCCAGACTGAATCCTCGGTGGAAGAGCTACAGCAGCAGCAGCAGGAAATTGAAAACAAGCGATCGAATCTCAATCAGGAGCGCGATCGCCTGCAAAATTTAGAGCAGGCTGCTGAGCAGCACCTGAGTGGACTGCAGGAGACCATACAGGTTACTGCCGCCCAAATTCAGGAAACTGAGCGCCGTTTGGCTGCCGCGGAAAAGCTTTTGCAGCAGCTACAGCAAGACTTGATAGTGGCTGAAAAAAACTATCAGGGGATGCAGCAGGCTGCAGTGGCGCGGCTCCAGTTCCTGCAGCGGCAGCAGCACAGTCGCGGTTGGGCCGTACTGTTGCAGAGTCAAGACCTGAACCAGTTTATCGACCGGCGGCGTCAGCTCAAGCTAGTCTATGCTGCCGATCGCTCCACTCTGGCAGACCTCAAACGCAAAGCGGACGAACTGCAGCAGCGGCGAGCTGAGGTGGAAAATCAGAAGAATCAGGTGGCCCTTGCGAAGCAGGAACTCTTAGCCCAAAAGCAACAGTACGAAGCCCAAGCTCAGCAGCAAGAACAGCTGATCAGCCGCCTCAAGCAAGACAGCGCCGCCCTAGAAGCCGCCGAAGCCCAGCTAGCCCGCGACTCCGCCAAGCTAGCTGAGCTAATCCGCCAGCGCATTGCGGCCCAAAGCAGCACTATTCGCGGCACCGGACAGATGATCTATCCGGCTGGAGGCCGCATTACCAGTAACTTTGGTACCCGCGTTCATCCCATTTTGGGCTATCGCCGCTTTCACTCCGGCATTGATTTTGGCGCTAGTCACGGCAGCACTATTCAGGCCGCTGACTCAGGCCGCGTCATCTTTGCGGGCTGGTACGGGGGCTATGGCCGCGCCGTGATTGTGGATCATGGGGAAGGAATTACGACGCTGTACGCTCATGCTAGCCAGCTCTATGTCAGTGAAGGCCAGGGGGTAGGGCAGGGGCAGGCGATCGCCGCCGTTGGCTCCACTGGTCTATCAACCGGGCCACACCTCCACTTTGAGGTACGGCGTAACGGCGAGCCGGTCAATCCTATGAACTTTCTCTAATCGCTCAGCCCTCCAGGACGGCAATCCGCCATTGACGGCAGCTTCACCTCCGTCGAAGATGGAAACAAGAGAGCAAGGGAGCTAACTGTGTCAAAGCCTGAACCGACTGCTGTACCTAATATAGAGCGACCCAAAACCGGCTTCAATGAATACGCTGAGCGCCTCAACGGTCGGGCGGCTATGGTCGGATTTATTATTGTCGTACTGATTGAGTTTATTACCGGAAAAGGCGTACTCACCTGGTTAGGACTGCATTAGTCAGCGCCAGCTTTAAGACATCAGTGAGTTAATAGGTCGCTTCAGAAACAGTATTTCAGTGTGATTTACTCATGAGTCATTCGTTTTCACGATTACTGAGACTGGCCTATCGGCGAGAGCCAGTCGTTAGCTTCATTTTTACGGCGGGTCTAGTTGATGCTGTTTTAGGCGGCCTCGAAAGTAGCGGGTCACTCCTCATCTTTGGTTTAGCTGCCAGCGGCGGTGCTTTGGCTTGGCACTGGTGGCGTAGTCAGCGCCGGCCAGTCAGATTCACCGAGCGATCGCCAGTGCGCTACCTGCCCGATCGCTCAGCCCGTCCCCCTTTACCCATGCTGGGACTGTCTCACAAGCAGCCGCCTCAGTCTTAGCGCGCCAATATTCCCTCTACTGGCTGAGATCAACTTCTAGCTGAGGCCCTTCTTTAGGGGGAAGCTGAAAGTATGAATATTTGCAAAGCTAGAAAAGTTGTTAAACGGAAATTTCTTATGCAAACTTTTAAGCAAACTTTGCAACAGCTAAGCCGCTGGGCCGTAGCGGCTGTTTTGCTGATGACGGTATGGCTGCAGGCTCTACCGGCTCAGGCTGCTACGAATGATTTTGTCGATCCTAGCGGTAATGATGTATCCGCGATCGCCAAGTGCTTACCGCAACAGCTCACCAAAGGCGACTTGCAGCGGGCTTTAGACAAGTTCGGCAATGACTACCTAGAGCGTGTTTTTGACCTTAAAGAAGACTACAGCGAATACGAAATCAGCCAGGCCGAGTCAGAGTTTCAGGCTTGCCTAGAGCGCCAGGGCATCACCCCGGTTGTGAAGCAAAATTCGTAATAGCCTTTGCAGGCTGATTGCATAAAGGCACCGCGTGAGTTTGCGGTGCCTTTGTTGTGTTAGCTATCCTCTTCAGGCTGATCCAGGTCGGGCATGACCAGCTCATTGGCCTGCCAAAGTCGATGACACTCAGCGGGCAGGGGAGCGGGCGATCGCGGTGAACCCAGCATCATTTCTCCAGACTGAGTGGTGTAAGCCAGGGCTATCTCCTCGCCAAAGTCACACAGCTTGAGGGTTGTCTGGGCCGATTCTAGGGACTCTGGCGGAAAGTACCGTTTCAGCAGCTTCCGCGACAGGTATTCCACCTGGACAGTTTGCTGAGCTGTATTGACAGCCAAGAGCAGCCCTGGGCCTAGAGTCTGATAGCCTTCCCAGGCGATCGCGCCTAACCACTGCTGATAAGTGGCGAAAAAGCGATCCATTTCATCGGCGGCGGAAACCAAAGAGGCGGATTGATCTGACCGCGATCGCGAGAACAGCTTGCCGAAGAAAGATTTGTTTGCGGACGTTTGCGGCTGGGGCTGAGGCAGAGCTGCTACTTCTAGCTGAGTCTTTTTGCGGGGCTGACGAAATAAAGGACTATTTTCAGCCGTTGCTGCCAAATCTCCCTGGCGTTCTTGGCGTCGTTGTTGGCGAAGTTTTGCGTTACGTCCCATGTGTTTGCGTGACTGGATATTATGCAGATAGCTAAAACGGCTACTGGCAATTGTAAGTCTATCTTTGGAACCAGGCAGCCAAAGCCAAGGCCAGGGCGTCTGCCGCATCGTCGGGCCGAGGAATCTTTTCTAAAAACAGTTCTCTGGCGACTGCTTCCTGTACCGCCTGCTTATCGGCATTGCCATACCCTGTCAGCGCCTGTTTTACCTGGGCCGGGGTAAATTCCACAAAAGGGGTTTTCTGCTGGGCCAGAACGAGCATGATTACGCCTCTGGCCTGGGCCACCAGAATTGTGTTGCCCATGCGATAAAAAAACAGCTTTTCAATAGAGATTAAATCGGGCTGCCACTGGTCAATTAGGCTGTGGAGATCGTCATAAATAATGCAGAGGCGATCGCCCACCGCTGTTTTGGCAGGCGTCTCGATAATGCCAAAGTCAAGAATAGCCGTACTGGACTCCCCTAGCTGACTGGAACATTCACAGTCCAGAACGCCAAAGCCCAGAATGGCTAGTCCTGGGTCTAGGCCCAGAATTCGCTGCGCCATGTAATGTTTAGCGTACCCCTGCTGGCTGTCTGCCGTTGGCGGCAGGTTCTGGTTCGGGCAGGCCAAATACCTGTCGAAAGACTTTTTCAACCTTGTCGCCTGAGTCAATTGACTCCAGCGGATCTTTGCGTAGGCGGTGCCGCAGACAGAGGGCAATTACCCGGCCAATGTCATCTACGGTCACTTCACTGCGACCTTCATAAGCCGCTAGCGCTCTGGCCGCCCGGTTGGTAACGATGTCACCCCGTAAACCATCTACGTCTAGCTCTGAGCAGATCTGAGAAATTTTGACCCGATAGTCATGGTCGATGCTGACGGCCTTGAGCTGTTCTTGAGCGCTGACTAGCCGCTGCTGTAGATCAGCCTGTGGCTCTTGATGCTCCGCCAGGTAAGCCTCTGGATCGCGATCAAACTCAGAGCGCTCTTCCACGATCTGAACCCGCAGTTCTGGCTCTTTGACCGTACGAATTTCAGCGTGCATACCAAAGCGATCGAGCAGTTGCGGGCGCAGCTCGCCCTCTTCGGGGTTGCCGGAGCCAATCAGGACAAACTGGGCCGGGTGACGAATGGAAATGCCTTCGCGCTCCACGGTATTCCAGCCAGAGGCGGCGGAGTCGAGCAGTACGTCTACGAGGTGATCGTCTAGCAGGTTGACCTCATCGACATACAGCAGGCCGCGATTAGCCTTAGCAAGCAGGCCCGGTTCAAAAGCTTTCACCCCCTCAGAGAGGGCTTTTTCAATATCGATGGTGCCGCAAACCCGGTCTTCGGTAGCGCCCAGCGGCAAATCTACCATCGGCACTTTTTTCTTGGCCGTTTCAATTCCTTGCCCTGGGCGCTCGCTGAGAACAGCCGGATCATCCGGAGCACGGCTGAAGGGATCGTCAACCACTACTTCAATCTCAGGCAGCAGATCTGCCAGCGCCCGAATTGTAGTGGACTTACCCGTACCGCGATCGCCCATAATCATGACGCCCCCGATTTTGGGGTCGATGACGTTAAGCAGCAGGGCCAGCTTCATATCTTCCTGGCCAATAACAGCAGTGAAGGGAAAAACAGCGCGACGGGGAGCTGACATAAAACTCGCAAAACTGGCAACAGCAGTGAACAAAAATCTGCGGCTACGCCTGAAGACGTATGAGCAGATTTAACCAAAAATTTATGACTGTTTCTCATTGTGCCACAGGAGGGAGACGGCAAAACAAGGAAGTTATCAAGCCCGCCAGCGGAGCTGCTGCGATTTGACCGGCGTGACAAATTCGCGCTTTTCTGCCTGCGATCGCGCGTATTCGTTTTTGAGCTGATAGTACCAGCGGGCGGGGGTATCGGAGTCCTTGATCAGCCGCAGCACCGAATCCTGCCGGAGGCCGATTTGCTGTTTAGCCACCACGTCTCGATCCTGCCCCAAGAAGGCTTTGATTAAAGGAATCATCAGCGGCTGCAACAGCCAGCCCCAGGGAATATCCCAGTACAGCTCAAAGGTGACGTCGGTTTCGGTTTCAGAAAGGGGCGTCACCGTTGTCAGGTTGACGACGCGGTGTTTAGCCGTGGTGGTTTCCTCAGTCCGCAGTCCCGGTAGATAAAAGATAATTTCGGTTTCCGGGACGCCGCCGATTAGGCCGTACAGCCGTCCGGCGTGGGCAATACGGTGTCGCCGCATGGTGAAGCCGTAGGTGGACGGATCAAACCACTTCACTTCGTCATGCAGCTCGCTGGTACGCCACCACCAGGCCCGGTGGACGTAGGGAGAATGGGCCGGATCCATCAGCCCCACCACTGCGTGATCGATAAAGCAGGGAAACCGCATGGTATAGGTGACGTTGGGCTGAGCCTGGGGGGCAAACCCCGGAATTTTGGGTACGTCAAACCGTGGCGGTGCGGCCTCTGCCGGATAGGACTCTGGCATATAGATCCAGATATTGCCCTGGGTTTCTTGAACTGTGTAAGCCTGGACGTTGAAGCGATTGAGATCTATCTGCTGGTCGGGCATGAGGGAAGGAATTTCGGTGCAGCGGCCAGCCGCGTCAAATTTCCAGCCGTGATAGCAGCACTGGACGGCCTCGCCGTCGAACCAGCCGCAGCTCAAGGGCACAGCCCGGTGGGGACAGACATCTTTCAGCGCAAAGACCTCACCTGCTTGAGTTCTGCCGAACAAAATAGCTTCACCCAAAAGGGTTTTTACCAGCATTTTGCCCGGCTTTAGCGCCCGGCTAGGCATGGCGTGATACCAGATATTGCGCAGAAAAAACTGATTTGTCGCCGACACGGATTTCTCTCACCCATTCTCGCCAAGATCGCAGCTTAGCACGCCGCTTGGCCTTCTGTAGCCAGCAGCTGGTTGACGAAAAAATAGGGGGATATTGCCCTTGTTGTTAATCAAGCCGCCACCGGCAGCTAGTTCCACTCGAAAATAGCGGCTCCCCAAGTTAGCCCAGCGCCAAACCCGGAGGAGGCGATGATATCGCCTGGCTGAATTCGGTTATCACGAACGGCTTCGTCTAGAGCGATGGGAATCGAAGCGGCTGACGTGTTGCCGTGACGGGCCATATTGCTGATGACGCGATCGCCAGGCACTTTTAAGCGCTGAGCTACGGCATCTAGAATGCGCTGATTGGCCTGATGCAGCAGCAGCCAGCGAATATCGTCAGTCGAGAGTCCGGCATGAAACAGGGCTTTTTCAATCACCTCAGGCACCTTGCTGACGGCAAAGCGATAGACTTCGCGGCCATTCATGCTGATGGGGGCAAAGCTGCCTGTTTGAACGGTAATGTCATCTACGAGCGTTTGGGACTCACTGCGGTAAGCCAGATTGAGACAGTGATTCAGAGTGCCGTCGCTGCATAGCTTAAAGCCAAGCAGGCGATCGCGGGAGTTCGCCTGCATCACCACAGCTCCCGCGCCATCCCCAAAGAGAACGCAGGTGCGGCGATCGCCCCAGTCTGTCCAGCGAGACAGCAAATCTGCCCCAATCACAACAATATTTTGATAAGTGCCAGTGCGAATATACTGAGCCGCCGTCACTAGCGCGAAGACAAAACCGGAGCAGGCTGCCGTTAGATCGAAGGCCACCGCCCTGGCAGCGCCTATTTCTACCTGCACCTGGCTGGCGGTGCCAAACAGATCATCCGGCGTAGAAGTCGCCAGCAGAATTAGGTCGATATCGGTTGGCGTCAGTCCGGCCATGGCGATCGCATTCCGCGCCGCTGCCGCTGCTAAACTCCTGAGCGACTCCTGCGGGCTGGCGACGTGACGCTGCTGAATGCCGGTACGAGTCGCAATCCACTCGTCCGAGGTTTCCACGATCTGGCTTAAGTCGGCGTTGCTGAGTGCCGTCTCTAACTTGGCTGAGCCGCTGCCAATAATTGAAACGCCGTGTTCAAATTGTTGCCGCATCTATTCTCCATCTGTTGCAGGGGCAGCGACCTTTTGGTACTGCGCTCGAATTCGCTCCAGTACTCGATTATCTACTGCCTCTTTGGCTAGGCGGACAGCGTTGAAAATAGAGGGTGCCTGAGAGCTACCGTGACTAATTACTACAATACCAGCCACGCCCAGCAGTAAGCCGCCGCCGTGTTCAGCATGGTCTACCCGCTGCTTAATCCGCCGCAAGTTATTTTTGAGCACCAGCGTACCCAGTTTGCCTCGAACGCCCTGCGGCAGCTCTTCCCGCAAAATCTGCAGGATGGACTCACCTACGGCTTCTGCAAACTTGAGCAGCACGTTGCCGACAAAGCCGTCACACACTACCACGTCAAAGTCGCCTGACAGAATATCGCGCCCTTCAGCGTTGCCGACAAAAGGGACGGCGGGATTGTCGCTCAGGGCTTGGTGAACCCGCAGCGCTAGGTCATTACCCTTGCTGGGTTCTTCCCCGATGTTCAGCAGCCCCACCTTAGGCTTTTCTACCCCCAAGACATACTGGGAGTAGACCGTCCCCATAACGGCGAACTGCTCTAAAAACTTAGGTCGACAGTCCACGTTGGCGCCCACGTCCAAAATGAGCACCGATTTGTCGGCCATCACGGTGGGAAAGACTGCCCCAATTGCCGGGCGATCGATGCCTTTAATCCGGCCTAAACGCAGGAGAGAGCCTGCCATTGCCGCACCGGAATGTCCGGCAGAAACCACAGCATCGGCTCGCCCCTGCTTTACTAAGTCCATCGCCACGTTGATGGAAGCCTGTGGCTTGCGCCGCAAAGCGCTCAATGGCTCCTCATGCATCTCGATAGAGCCTTCTGCCGGAACGATCTCCACCTGAGCTAGGTTCTCAGGGTGGGGCGTAGAAGCGCGAATTGCCTCTGGCTCACCTACCAAAAGAACATCCACACCGAGTTCAGCCGCAGCTCGGATAGCTCCAGAAACAATTTCGGCGGGCGCATGATCCCCACCCATCGCATCAATTGCGATTCGTGCCTGAGTCAACCCCATTGATTGAATCTTTAGAAACTTTAAGAAATTTTATCAGACTATCCTCAGACTACTCTTCCCCCGGCTCAACAATTCGCTGGAACAGGTAGCCTGTCCCTCGCGCTGTCAAAATCAGTTCAGGGTTGCTAGGATCGTCTTCTAGCTTGGCTCGCAGGCGAGAAATGTGTACGTCTACAACGCGGGTATCAACGTGGCGCTCTGGCGTGTAGCCCCAAACCTCCTGCAAAATCTCAGAGCGGGAAAAGGGTTCTCCAGAGCGGCTTACCAGCAGTTCCAACAGGCTGAACTCCATACCCGTTAGCCGAATGCGCTCATCGCCCTTATAGACCTGACGCTTGTTTGTATCGATGCGAATGTTATTGACCTGAATCACCCCAGAGCTAGGAATGCCTGTGGTGTTGTTCTTCTCAACCCGTCTGAGAACGGAGCGAATTCGGGCCTCGAGTTCTTTGGGAGAGAAAGGCTTGACCACGTAGTCGTCAGCGCCCAGCTCTAAACCCGTGATCCGATCGGCCACATCTCCTAACGCCGTCAGCATAATGATGGGAATGTCTGACTCTTTGCGCAGCTCCTGACAAACGCCATAGCCGTCTAGCTTGGGCATCATGACGTCTAAGACAACTAGGTCAGGAATGGCGTCACGGAAGGTTTCTAAGGCTTCTTCGCCGTCTGCTGCCGTCACAACGTCGTAGCCAATCATGGAGAGGCGAGTTTCAAGAATTCGGCGGATACTGGCCTCGTCGTCAACAACTAATATCTTTTCTTTAGCGTTTTCCAATGCTCTCTATGCTCCTACCAAACGGTCTATCTCTAGAATCAACAGATAGATTTCTGTTAATAAACTTTTAGTACAGTGATATTAAGATCATAAATCATTATGTTCGATATTTAACTATTGATAACGCCCTATATAAGGTGTTTTCAAGCTTTTTTAAGATTCCTCAATTACCTACCTGGATCCAGCAAAAATATCGTTAGGAAGCGCTAAGTCATCTGCTAAAAAAGGCGTACTTTTCTTTAGAAATCCTTATGTTTCTGTAAATTAATGTTGCTGTTTTGCCCTAGGGTTGAGTCGCTTTTATCAGTTTTATAGCTTATGCCAAAATCTCGCACCGTTTACGTCTGTAATCAATGTGGGGCTGAATCTTCCCAATACTTTGGCCGCTGCCCGGTCTGCAACAGCTGGAATTCCCTGGTTGAACAGATTGCGGCTGAAAGCGCCGTCGCTAGTTCCACAACCGCGAGGCGATCGCGTTCCGCTTCCCGCGCTGCCAAGTCAGATCCCCAGCCCCGGCTATCCCAAACCCTAGCCCAGGTCCAAGATCATCCCCAAGCCCGCCTCAGCTCTGGCTACCAAGAACTCGATCGCGTTTTAGGCGGCGGCATTGTTCCAGGTTCGCTCACCCTTGTAGGGGGTGATCCGGGGATCGGTAAATCGACGCTGCTGCTGCAGGTTGCCAATCAGCTTGCTCGCTTTTTCCCGGTGCTCTATGTCTGTGCTGAGGAATCTGGGCAGCAGGTGAAGCTGCGATCGCAGCGGCTAGGAATTGGGGAAGAAGGGGGAGGTGGAGATGATAAGGAAGGGAGGGGAGATGGAGGGGGAAATTCAAAATTCAAAGTTCAAAATTCAAAACAGAATGAAGGCTCACCTGCCTCATTTCCCTCTTCTCTCTACCTCCTGCCCGAAACTGACCTGGAAACTATCCTGATGGAGCTAGAGTCTCTCCGGCCTCAGGTGGCGGTGATTGATAGTATTCAGGCGCTGTACTATGGTCAGCTCACCTCGGCACCGGGGTCAGTGTCTCAGGTGCGGGAATGTACGTCAGCGCTGATGCAGGTGGCCAAGCGAGAGGGGATTAGCCTGTTTATTGTGGGCCATGTGACGAAGGAAGGGGCGATCGCGGGGCCGAAGGTGCTGGAACATCTGGTGGACACGGTGCTGTATTTTGAGGGCGATCGCTTTGCCAGTCACCGCCTGCTGCGCTCGGTGAAAAATCGCTTTGGGGCGACGAATGAGCTGGGGGTGTTTGAGATGGTGGATCGAGGGCTGGAGGAGGTGCGCAACCCGTCGGAGCTGTTTCTGGGCAACCGGGATGAGGTGGTGCCGGGGATTGCCACGATTGTGGCCTGTGAGGGGACACGGCCTCTGGTGGTGGAATTGCAGTCTTTGGTGAGTCCGACTAGCTACAGCTCACCCCGACGTTCAACTACGGGGATTGAGTACAATCGTCTGCTACAGATTTTGGCGGTGCTGGAGAAACGGGTAGGAATTCCCCTGTCGAAGCTGGATGCCTATGTAGCGTCGTCGGGAGGGCTGAATGTGGGGGAACCCGCCGCAGATTTGGGCGTGGCGATCGCGGTAGTGGCAAGTTTCCGCGATCGCCTGGTGGATCCCTACACGGTGCTGATTGGCGAAGTGGGCCTGGGGGGGCAGGTGCGGCCTGTATCGCAGATGGAGCTGCGGCTGAAGGAAGCGGCGAAGCTGGGCTTCAAGCGGGCGATCGTGCCCAAGGGACAGGGGCTGAAAAGCACGCTGGAGGTGATGCCGGTGGCGCGGGTGGTAGACGCGATTACGGCGGCGCTGGCATCGTAGGGAATGGCAGGTAGAAGCAGGCGGCGATCGCGGTCAGAGAATGAAAGTGGTGCGATCGCCTTGTCCTATTAGCCTTTACTGACCTATTCGCCGTCCCCCTTAGTCCAACCGACAGCGTTTAGTGAGGATGACCCTAACTTCACCAGGCTTATCGGTGGGCATGGGCTTGCTCCAGGCGATCGCTTCGGCATAGCCCAGGACGTGCAGGCGGTGAATCTCTAGCCGCACGCAGGGCCAGGGGCCATACATGAGAATGCGCACCTGATCGCCAGAGTCAGATGATTCATGGGCAGGCGGGGCGATCGCGCAGGACGGGCGATCGCTGACGTGGTTTTCTTGAAACATGATTTTTCCCTCTTTTAGGTTTGAGTCTGGGAGGGGAAGGCGGAAAGCGAAGGATGAAGGATGAAGGCAGAACGATGAAGTGAAAGGCGCTCAGCCTTTATCACCCCGTCGCTTAATTTCTGCCCTTTGCCTTCTAACTTCTGACTTTTCTCCTGCCTTTCCCCTATTCCCAGAACCCAAAAACATAGCCACCCCACAAAATTGCAGCGCAAAGTAGGGTGGCTAAGGGTAAAATCGCCCCTAGACCTGCCCGAACTGCGTGTGAGTTTGGGGGGTTTAGGCTCCTGTTGGTGTGTCCAGCACCTCCAGGGGCCGCTAGGTTTCTGAGTCTGTGTGAACGGCTGTAACGTTTGGACTGCCACAGCTTAATGAGTGAGTTTAGAATATTGGGCGATCGGCGTCAATAGTTTGCTTTTGATATGTTTGAACATGTAGCGAATACAATCAACAAAAGCGCTTCAGACTACGAATTTGCTGCTACCCAATCGCAAGGTGAGCAATGTCCACTTTACTGTTCCACTTTTACCTTTTATTAGAAGCTTTATAGGGAGATGTGCTATGACTCCACAACTCGAAGCCGCGATCGCCGCTATTCAACCACTTTCACCAATAGAACGTCAGCAACTTTTGCAAATCCTGATTCAAAACGATTTAGCCTCTAATTCGCAACCTAATCTCAAAGCGCTGAGTACCGAATTTTGGCAAGGCATCTCACTTTCACAGCTGCAGGCCGTCCGCAGCCCCACTACTGTTCATGACCTTCAAGATCTTGCCGCTGATTTTTGGCCCGCAGAAGACTCAGTTGAGGAATTCCTTGCCTTTTTACAAGATCAGCGTCAAGAGAAAACATAGCTGAAATCTGATGAGTCTTCTTCTAATTGATTCAGATATTGCCTCCTTCATTTTCAAAGGTAGTAACTATGCTGATCCTTATCTGCCATTCTTGAGGGATAAAGAATTAGCTCTTTCATTTATGAGCATTGCTGAACTGTTTCAGTGGGCAATTCTGAGACAATGGGGCGATCGCCGCCTTTCGCAGCTAGAACAGTACCTATTAAACTATCTCGTCATTCCCGTTGATCAACCGCTTTGCCGGGAATGGGCACAGGTGCGTAGCGATCGCCAGCGTGCAGGACGGCCAATTTCTCCTCAAGATGCTTGGATTGCTGCCACAGCTTTACGCCACGACTTGCCGCTACTCACTCACAATACCAAAGACTTTTTAGCAATTTCTAAACTGCAACTTCTTACGCTTCCAACCTAGAGTGCTCTTATTAACTGAAACGAATATTGTGACTACAACATTAAAATTTCTGCCTTTGAATTTTAATTAAGCAGTGCCATAAACAAACTGTTTAGACATTCACTAAATCAGAAAAATGTTAAGTGAAAAAAGAGCATTCTTTCAAAAAAAGTTCAATCAATGATGATTTTATTGCCAAAAATATTTTCTTTACTGGCAAAATGCAAAGAATAAACTCTTTATTGTCAGAATTATTCAAGAAATATCAGGCAATATTGAGTGCGATCGCCAATCTCCCGTAGGTTGGCAGATGATGATTATGGGCATAGTGCGAATATTCGGTTGGAGCCGTTTGCTTCATCTTGGCGCGGATATTCTCAGGATCAGGTGCAGAGTCAAATTGCCTCAGGCAACGGTTTTAACAAGATTGGGAGATAGCTTTCTAAAGAGATTTCTAGTTCGCTCTCATTGAGTTCTCAGCCAGTCCTAGTTTGATGGCGATGAGA
Source organism: Sphaerothrix gracilis Ecp01 (assembly GCF_030405905.1). NCBI lineage: Bacteria > Bacillati > Cyanobacteriota > Cyanophyceae > Nodosilineales > Nodosilineaceae > Sphaerothrix > Sphaerothrix gracilis. The sequence continues at coordinate 203,070 of NZ_JASATW010000008.1, read as the reverse complement.
CGGATAAGTATCTAATTGGAGTCTGCTGTGAAATATCCCAACTTAAAGCTTGCGACCACCACGCTGCTGCTAGGCGTTGCCTTACTCGTCGGCTGCACTCAGTCCTCTACTCCCCCCAGTGCCGAAACAGTACCCACGCCGACCGAAACAGGGGCGCCTCCCTCAGACGCTCAACCAACCGCTGCTGAAACAGCAGCCGATGATGCTCCTACCGGAGAACCGCAGGTCTACGCTGAGAACGGCATTGCCATTCGTGGCACCGATCCAGTGGCCTACTTCACCCAAGGCGAGTCAGTGTCGGGGAGTGCCGAATATACCTACGACTGGAACGGCGCTACTTGGCAGTTTGCCAGCGCCGAACACCGCGATCTTTTCGCCGCCAACCCGGAACAGTATGCACCTGAATACGGAGGCTACTGCGCTTGGGCTGTCAGTCAGGGCTATACCGCCTCGATTGATCCTGAAGCTTGGAAGATTGTAGACGGTCAGCTCTATCTCAACTACGACAAGCGAGTGCAGCAGCGCTGGGCCAGAGATATTCCTGGCAATATCGCCAAGGCCAATCAAAACTGGCCGGACGTGCTGAACCCGGAAAGCTAAACCTCAATAGCACAGAAAAAAGATGCCAGATCTCAAACAAGATTTGGCATCCTATTCACTTTCCACTTAACGAGCTAGACAATGCAAGGAGAGCTTGATAACGAATCAGTACTTTGCTTAGCCAGTGCTGATTCCAAACGACCCGATTGCTATTGCATCCAGTATAAACGCGCAGGCGAAGGCTGGCTCACTTTAAAGCCAATCTTGATAGTGTCCCCAGACTTGTAAAGAAATAGAAGCGGCAGAGATGTTGAGGATTGTAAGTGCTTGGCAGAAACGGTGGGCTTTTTGCCAGAATAGGAGACAAAACCGTATCGTTTGTTACTAAATAAGATCATGGCTGGTCAACGAGTTGCTTATCAGGCCACGCCGAATTATACGCAGCCTCTAATTGAAATACCCGCTCAAGTCCGCGATCGCTTTTTCGCTCGTCTCTGTTTTCTCTACGGGCAGAGCAAGGCGAAACGCTACCTGGGAGAGTTAGAGAGATTACTTAAGGTGCACTGCGCCCACAAGGTAGCCAGCACCGCAGAGCGCAAGCCGACTGAGGTGAGCGATCGCTTTAGTGAAAAAGACTTGGTGCTGATTACCTATGGCGACTTAGTGCAGGGAGCAGGGCGATCGCCGCTAGAGTCTTTAGCCCAGTTTTTGCAGCAGTTGCCCAAGTTCGCCAATGCGATCAACACGCTGCACATTCTGCCGTTTTTCCCCTATTCTTCCGATCGCGGCTTTTCGATTACGGATTTTCACGTCGTTGATCCAAAGCTGGGATCTTGGCAGGATATTTCAGCCTTGGGCAGCCAGTATCAGCTCATGTTTGACGGGGTGTTCAACCACGTTTCCGCTCAGAGCCAGGCGTTTCAAGAAATGCTGAACGGCAACCCGCTCTACCGTGACGTGTTTACCGCCTACACCTCACCCGGAGAACTCTCGCCAGAGCAGCGGCAGATTATCTTGCGGCCCCGTACCTCTGACATCCTGACCCAGTATCACTCTATTCACGGCCCGGTCTGGGTGTGGACTACCTTCTCTCCCGACCAAATTGATCTCAACTATCGCAATCCCCGCGTTTTGCTAGGCGTGGTGGAAACACTGCTGCTCTACGTGCGGCGGGGAGCCGATATTATCCGGCTCGATGCGGTGACTTACCTCTGGGATGAACCCGGAACCACCGGGGCTAACCTAGCCCAAACCCATGAGGTGATCAAGCTGCTGCGGGACGTTCTCAGCCTGGCGGCTCCAGAGGTGGCGCTGATTACTGAAACCAACATTCCCCATGCCGACAATGTGGCCTACTTCGGGGATGGCACAGACGAAGCCCACATGGTCTATAACTTTGCCCTGCCGCCGCTGGTGCTCTACACCTTTTATCAACAAGACGCCACAGCGCTGACAAATTGGGCCAAGACCCTAGACTATCCTTCTGAAGCCACCACCTTTTTTAATATCCTGGACACCCACGACGGCATTGGCCTGATGGGGGTGAAAAATATTATACCGCCGGAGGAAATTCAGTTCATTCTACAGAAGGCTCGCGATCAGGGGGCGTTTATCTCCTATCGCACCAGTGAAGACGGGCAAAAAGAACCCTACGAAATCAACACCACCTGGTTCAGCGCCCTCAATTTAGAAAGCAGCTCTGAGGAAATTGGCTTTCAGGTGAAGCGGTATGTGGCTTCTCGCAGCATTGCGCTGGTGCTACGGGGGGTACCGGGCATTTATCTACACGGCCTGATTGGCAGCCGCAACGATGTCGAAACAGTGCTGCGCACCCAGTCAAAGCGAGATATCAACCGCCGAGCCATCCATCAGGCTGAGGTGACGCAGGCGATCGCCGATCCTCAGTCCAAGCTAGCTCATATTGTGCAGCAGCTCGGACGCCTGCTAGAAATTCGCGTGCGTCAGAGCGCTTTTCATCCTAATGGCGATCAGCGGATTTTGGCGCTGGCCCCGGAAGTATTTGCCGTTTTGCGGGTTTCACCGGACTGCTCGCAGCACATTCTGACCTTAACCAATGTCACCCCCCGTCCCTGTCAGCTAGAAATTTCTCTGCTGGAGCTGGGCGTTTCAGGACTGTATTCAGATGTTGCCGAAGTTGAGGTTAGCGATGGGGCAATTATTTGCGCTATGCCCGCCGATAGTCACTGGTATGACCTGGTGGGCCGTCGGGGCTGGCGGGCCGAGAACCAAACGTTAGCGATCGCCCTCAAGCCCTATGACGTGGTGTGGCTGGTGCCCTTTGTGGAACTGGAACAGGCGATCGAATCGGCCTGAGCTTGTCATAATGACGGGTAAGACGCCAGCTCAGCGCCATGAAGCGATTTACCCAGCTCTTTCAGGCCGTAGACGCCACGACTTCGACCAATGCCAAAGTGCAGGCACTGCAGGATTATTTTCAAACTGAAAAGCCCCGCAACGCGGTCTGGGCGCTGTATTTGCTGCTGGGCAAAACCCGCCGCCGCCTGGTGACTTCTCGCGTGCTGCGGGAGGTATTTCTGCAAATTTCTGATATTCCGGAATGGCTATTTAAAGACTGCTATGCCCATGTGGGAGACTCTGCCGAGGCGATCGCCCTGTTGCTCAAGAATGTCTCATTAGAGGCGGAACCGTTAGACCTGCCGCTCCACGTCTGGATGGAAGAGGTGATTCCCACCGTCAAGCAGGTGGAGACTGAGGCGGAGCTGCGGGACTTGATTGTCTCCTGGTGGGCTTCACTGGCGGAATTTGAGGTGTTTGTCTTAAATAAGGTGCTCACGGGTGCCTTTCGCTTTGGCGCTTCTAGCAAGCTGGTGATCCGGGCCTTAGCCCGCGCCTATGACCTGCCAGAAGCGGTTTTGACCCATCGCCTCATGGGCGACTTTGAACCCACCGCCGAATTTTTTCAGCAGCTTGTTAGCGCAGAAGCCGCAGAAACCGCCCCTAGCCAGCCCTATCCGTTTTTTCTAGCCTCGCAAATTGACGAAGCTAAATTTCAGCTAGAAGACCTGTCGCGCTGGCAGGCGGAATGGAAATGGGACGGCATTCGGGCTCAGATTATTCGACGAGCAGGGGAAGCCTTTATCTGGTCGCGGGGAGAAGATCTAGTCACGCATCAGTTTCCCGAACTGGAAACCTGCTTTCTAGAAAATTTTGCCGATGGCCTCGTCTTCGACGGCGAAATTGTCTGCTGGGACGGCGATCGCCCGATGAACTTCAACGCCTTGCAAAAGCGACTGGGCCGTAAGCGGGTGAGCAAAAAGCTGATGCAGGAAAGTCCGGTGCACTTCATCGCCTACGACCTGCTAGAACACCAGGGGCAAGACATTCGGGAAAAACCGCTGCGCGATCGCCGCCAGTATTTATTCAATGTGTTAGACCAGTCGAGCGCAGACTGTGTCAGTCCGTCCCAAGTGGTGATAGCCGAGAGCTTTGAACAGTTGCAGCAGTTGCGAGGGCGATCGCGCTCTGAAGCCGCTGAAGGTCTGATGCTTAAAGCCTTAGACAGTCCCTACTTAGTGGGTCGCAAGCGGGGCTACTGGTGGAAATACAAAGTAGAGCCGATGACCTTAGATGCCGTGCTGATCTACGCCCAGGCCGGCAGCGGCAAGCGGGCCAACCTGTTTACAGACTACACCTTTGCTCTCTGGCGAGAGGATGAGCTGGTGCCCTTCGCCAAAGCCTACTCTGGCCTAGACAACGCCGAAATTGAAAAGCTCGATCGCTGGATTCGCCGCCACACGGTTGAGCGGTTTGGCCCAGTGCGATCGGTAGAGCCGATTCACGTGTTTGAAATTGGCTTTGAGGGCATTGCCGAGTCTAGCCGACACAAGTCCGGCATTTCAGTTCGCTTTCCCCGCATCCTGCGCTGGCGACATGATAAACCTGCCAAAGAAGCTGACACCTTGCAGTCGGCCCTGGCGCTGCTGTCAATAGAGCCGGCGCATTGACTTCGTAGTTCTGCCTCTAGCCTGTCTTCTGTATCGATCAGAATTACTTCTTGAGTAATCAAGCCACAGTTCAGTTTGGCGGTTACAGTAGAGGGTAACTTTATGTTTCTGACCGATCGCCGATTTATGGAGCGGACTGATGCGACAGGTTAACTTTGTAGTTATTTTCGTAATTTGTTTAGCGCTTGTCCTCTTTGGCATTGAAAATACAGATCCTACGGTGATTCATGTCGTACGCGGCGTGGATTTGCAGGCTCCCCTATGCATAGAGCTGATTGGGGCAATGGGGGTCGGAGCTGTGCTGGCCTGGGTATTCAGCGTCTGGATTCAGGTGCAAAACTACTTGGACAAAGGCCAAGCGGTGCAGCAGCGCGATCAGCGGATTGAAGAACTAGAGCAGAATATTGAGCGCTACCGGGTGGAGCTAGAGGAACAAAAGCTGATGCTACCGGCCTCTAAAAATAGCAATGGGGATGAAGCCGAATCTAGTGAAGTCTATGCTAACTAGATAACGGCTAGTAGATCCGCAAACCGTAGGGATTTGGCCTGAATCTCAGCGGTTTGATCCGCCAAATCCTGACCGGGCTGAAACCTAATTGACCCAACCTGTCTGCTACGCCTCGTAATTATGGCCCTTCCTCTGGCACAAAGTGCGATCGCTTTTCTGATTGACCTAGCCGAACAAGGAGAAATTGATCCCTGGGATGTGAAGGTGATTGACGTAATCGATCGCTTTTTGAGTACCTTACAGATGCAGCCTAGCAGCGCCCCTGCCAATGGCCGCACCGCCTATGAAGCCAGCCTTTCTGAGTCAGGACAGGCCTTTCTCTATGCCGCTATGCTGGTGCTGTTGAAGGCGGACACGCTAGTGCGCAGTGAAATAGAAGAGGTGGAAGAAGAATACGTTGCCGACGAGTTTGTAGACCCTGAAACCCCCATAGACGCGCCCCTACCGCGCAATCTAGAACGACAGCTCCGCCGCCGCGCCGTGGCTGCGCCGCCTGTCAAGCGACAGGTGACATTAAATGAGCTGATTGAGCAGCTAGAGCTAATTGCTACGGTCTTAGAAGATAGACCTGTCCGCCCACGGAAGCGCCCTGCCAAACCGCAGTCTAAACGACAGGCTGTGCGGGCGATCGCCCAGCTGGCTCACCAGGAAAATCTTTCAGAGATTGCGGCGGCTTTGGAAGAATTTTTAGATGCTTACTGGGACGAACTGACAGAAGCCTTAGAGTGGATTGAGTTTGAAAAGCTGATTGAGCTGTGGCCGAAATTTCGCCCTGATACTTTAGAGCAGCATCACTTCGACTCGCCCGAACAAGCCTATAAGCATGAGAAAGTTGGCGTTTTTTGGGGCCTGCTGTTTCTCTCGGCCCAGTCCAAAGTAGAAATGCACCAGCAAACTTTCTATCAGGATTTGCATGTCCGCAATCTCAACAAAATGCCCCTTGCCGATCTGCAAGACCTGCCTGCCTACGTGCTGCCAGACTGACCATGAGCTACTTTCGCCCCGCTATTGACACCACTTCTGGGTATATTCCCGGCGAGCAGCCCAAGCCTGGAACCCCTTTTCTCAAACTCAACACCAACGAAAATCCTTATCCGCCCTCCCCTCAGGCAATTCAGGTACTGCGATCGCTCGATAGCGAATGGTTGCGGCGCTACCCGGATCCCTATGCCAAGTCTTTTTGTCAGGCGGTGAGCCAGGTTTTGGCCGTGCCGCCGGACTGGGTGATTGTGGGCAACGGCAGTGATGAGCTGCTAAACGTGATTATTCGCGCCTGCGCTGAGGGAGGCGCTCGCCCAGTCGTTTACCCCATGCCGACCTATGTGCTCTACCGCACACTGGCGGCGCTGCATCCGGCGACAGCAATTGAAGTGCCCTATGGCGAGAATTTTCAGCTTCCCCTAGAGGCCCTAGTTGCGGCCCAAGGGGCAGTGACGTTCATTGCTTCGCCCAACAGCCCCTCTGGGCATGTTGTACCGCTGACCCAATTGCGAGAACTGGCAGCCCAGTTAGCGGGTGTCCTGGTAGTTGATGAAGCCTATGTGGATTTTGCTGAAAGTTCGGCTCTGCCGTTGGTGCATGAATTTGAGAACGTAATCGTATTACGCACGCTATCAAAAGGTTATTCCCTGGCCGGGTTGCGGCTGGGATTTGGAGTTGCTCAACCTTCGCTACTGGCTGGCTTATTTAAGGTGAAAGACAGCTATAACATCGACGCGATCGCCACGCAGGTTGCCACCGCTGCCATGCAGGATCAGGCTTACAAAAATGCCTGCGCGGCAAAGGTAAAAGCCGCTCGCGCTCAGCTGACGCTAGATCTCAAGAATCTGGGATTTGCAGTGCTGGAGTCTCAGGGCAATTTTGTGCTGTCAGCGCCGCCAGCGGGAAATGCGGCCTACTTGCAGGCGGCCCTAAAGCAGCGGGGAATTTTGGTGCGTTATTTCGATCAGCCAGGGCTAGCTGACAAGCTGCGGATTACGGTAGGGACGCCAGTTCAGAACCAAATGCTGCTGGAGGCTTTGGTCAGCCTGATATAAGCTGTGGCAGCTAGGCACTGGACAAGGCGATCGCGGGCATCAAACAGCTAATTCATTTTGGACCAAGTGTTAGCCTGAAGGGGTACCAAACTCTCAACAATTGCCTGCTTCAACCGTGTCTACTGCTGATTTTGCCGCTGAGCGGCTGCTGTTTACCCCTGCCGTTCCGGACGCCAAAGCCGTTCCGGTCATTTTTGGTTTTCCTAATACCTACAGTGTCGGCATCACCAGCTTGGGCTATCAGCTTGTATGGGCGACTCTGGCCCAACGGAGCGATCTGCAGGTCGGGCGTCTGTTTACGGATGCTAGCCAGTCTTTGCCCTCCCAGCCAGAGCTAGTCGGCTTTTCAGTCTCCTGGGAACTGGACTATGTCAATATTTTGGCGCTGCTGGAGCAGCTACAGGTACCGCTACTTGCTGCTGAACGACAGGAGGGCCATCCCCTCATTTTCGGCGGTGGCCCCGTGCTGACGGCTAACCCAGAACCCTTTGCCGACTTTTTTGACCTGATTCTGCTAGGGGATGGGGAAACGCTGTTAGACGAGTTCATAGATGCTTATCAGCAGGTACGCCACGCCGATCGCCAGCGTCAACGGCTGCATTTAGCCCAGGTACCGGGGGTCTATGTGCCCAGCCTGTACGAGGTGAGCTACGCTAGCGCCGATGGCCCAGTGGCGGCAATTGAGGCGATCGCAGAGGTGCCTGCCCAGGTGCAGAAGCAAACCTATCGCGGCAACGTGCTTTCAGCCTCAACTGTTGTCACGGAGCAGGCCGCTTGGGAAAACATCTATATGGTAGAGGTGGTGCGGAGCTGTCCGGAAATGTGCCGCTTTTGCTTAGCTAGCTATCTGACGTTGCCGTTTCGCACTGCCAGCTTGGAAGGTTCGCTGATACCGGCGATCGAGCGGGGACTGAGCGTGACGCGGCGGCTAGGACTGCTGGGCGCTTCTGTGACTCAGCATCCTGAGTTTGAGGCGCTGCTGGACTATCTCAACCAGCCAGAGTATGACGATGTGCGCTTGAGTATTGCTTCGGTGCGGACAGGGACGGTGAACCAGAAGCTGGCGGCAACTTTGGTAAAGCATGACACGCGATCGATTACGATCGCCGTTGAGAGCGGTTCAGAGCGGCTGCGGCAGATTATCAACAAGAAGCTAGACAATGACGAAATTGTGGCAGCGGCAGTCAATGCTAAAGCCGGAGGGCTGAGCGCCGTCAAACTCTACGGCATGGTGGGGATTCCGGGGGAAGAGGCAGCGGATCTCGATCTGACGGTGGAGATGATGAAGCGGCTGAAAAAGGCGGCTCCCGGACTGCGGCTGACTCTGGGCTGTAGCACTTTTGTGCCCAAGGCCCACACGCCGTTTCAGTGGTTTGGCGTTAACCGAGAGGCCGAGAAGCGACTGAAGCTGTTGCAAAAACAACTGCGATCGCGCGGCATTGACTTTCGCCCAGAAAGCTATAGCTGGTCGGTGATTCAGACTCTAATTTCCAGGGGCGATCGCCGCCTTTCTAAGCTGCTGCTGCTGGTACGGCACTATGGCGAGTCCCTAGGCAGCTATCGCCGCGCCTTCAAGGAGCTGAAAGGGCAGATACCGCCCCTGGAGTTTTACGTGCACCAGGATTGGGAACCCCAGCAGGTTTTACCCTGGGATCATATTCAGGGGCCGCTGCCGAAGGCGACGCTGCTCAAGCACCTAGCGGCAGCAACCGAACAGTTTCCGGCAGCGCAGAAAACAGCGCGATCGGTGTTAGCAAATCCTGCCGCGCCGACTGCACTGGTTTAAGTTGATTGGCTCTGGTATTAGGCTTCAGAATGCGTCTGGTTGGCCTCTAGTGAGAGACGGCGGTGCCATACTGTCAATCCAGCCGCCCAATCGTTTCAACAATGTCTGTCAAGACATTGCTGATGCCTTGGATATCACCTAATCCAGGCACTGGCACCGGCCTAACTAGATTCAGAAACTGCCTGACCGGGACGACGATTCTTGTACCACTGCATCAGCGGTGTGGCACTGATACCATGCAGCACAATAGAAACAGTCACCACAATATAGATAATCCATGAAAGCCGCTCTGACACAGCGCTGCCAATGTCATGGCCCAGCGCATAGGTCAGGTAGTAGATTGAGCCAATACCGCGAATGCCAAACCAGCCCACCAGTCGCCGGGTTGCCTTGGGCAGGCGGCAGCCTAAAAAGCTGAGCCAGGCACCGATAGGCCGGACAAAGAACAGCAGGACTGCGGTAATAATCAATCCGTCGTAGCCGTAGCGTACTAGAGAAGAAAACTGCAGCAGCGACCCCAGCAGCAAGATGGTGGCGACCTCCAACAGCTTTTCAATCTGTTCGGTGAATTCAAGCTGGGCTAAACGCTTACCGGGGTCACAGTGGGCGTTGCGGCGAATGGTGATGCCGGCAACAAAGACAGCCAAGAAGCCATAGCCGTTAACCAGCTCCGTCAGCGAGTAAGTCAGCAAAATCGCGCTCAGCGCTAGCAAATCTTCCATCAGGTCATCTGCTGGGCGCTGCTGCTGTAGCTTGCCATCAATCCAGGCGATCGCCTTAGCTACGCCTATTCCCATCCCAATCCCCGCCGCGATCGCCCAAATTAGGTCAACTGCTACCCACTGGGTAAACCAGTCCTGCCAGTTGCCTTTCGTCAGCCAGTAAATGCCAAAATAAACAAACGGAAAGGCCAGGGAGTCGTTCAGCCCTCCTTCCGAGGTAAGGCCGAACCGCAGCTCATCGCCATCGTCAGGGTTTTCCATCTGCACCTCTGAGGCCAATACCGGATCGGTTGGGGCCAAGCAGGCTCCTAGTAAGATAGCTGCCCCCCAGTCCAGCTTCAGCAGCCAGTGACTGGCAAACGCGATCGCCACGATTGACAGCGGCATTAAAAAGCCAATCAGCCGTGCTGTTGACTGCCAGGCCCAGGGTTTCAGGGGGCGATTCATCTTCAGACCACAGCCGAAGACCGAGACAATGACGACAAACTCGGTGAGGCGCTCTATGAGTTCAGCATCGGGCCGCAGGGCAATCCAGCCCGTTCCCTGTGGCCCCAAAGCAATACCGACCACCAGGTAAAGAATGGCGTAGGAAAAGGGCAGGCGAGCAATCCAGCCGGATCCCAGCGTCACCACCAGCAAAAGCAGCCCTAGAATTAGCAAAAGTGAGATATAAGTCACGTAGTAAAGCCGCTTTTGTAGAAAAAAATTGAACGTCTTTCAGTCTAGAAAGCAAGTGCGGCTGCTTCCATCGTCTAAAAGCTAGATTGCGCTGCCAAAACGCTTACCGCTGGCTGCAAATCTGCGATCGCCCTTAAACTCTCTCTTGCAGACAAGTCATCGCTATCTCCACTCAGCCACCTTACTTTGTAGAGATATTAAGTGTTGCAAAGCAATTTCATTTTTGAGGCTCAAAGGCGGGCTTGATTGATTAAACTTGCGATACACAAACTCGTGATGAGTATGACTTGATGGAGATGCTGGTTTCTTCAGCTTAATGGCACTGGCTATCTCTTGGCTTTGCCGAGGCAACTCGCCAGGGATGAGAGCAAGCTACTGCTGTTCCGAGGGTAATGTCTTTACTCATCAATCTCGTAGTTAGGAGTCTAACTGATGCTGAATGCGAGTAAGGAGATGGGCAAATGCTCTTAAATCATGAGGGCCAACGTGTTCCTCAGGTCATTTTTCGGATGTTTGCAGCAGGAGATTGGTACCAGCTTTCCACAGCAGATCTCTTTGAAGATAGAACCGTGGTGGTGTTTGCGGTGCCAGGAGCCTTTACCTGCCCGTATTCTCCGATTCAACTATTAGGCTACAACGAGTATGCCGAGGTGTTTCGCGCGAACGGCGTTGATGAAATTCTTTGCATTTCGGTCAACGATCCGTTTTCCCTAGCGACCTGGGCGCAAGCAGAAGGAGCCGATCAGGTGCGCTTTATCCCTGATGTGAACGGAGACTTTACCCGCGCGATGGGGATGCTGATGAACCTCTCGGAGCGGGGCATGGGATACCGCTCTTGGCGCTATTCCATGCTTGTGAAAGACGGAGTTATTGAAAAAATGTTTGTGGAACCCGATGGCTTTGAGGCCATGCCCGTGGTTTCCAATGCCGAGACTTTGTTGAACTATCTCAATCCAGCGGCGCAGAAACCTGAGCAAACGGCTGTGCTGATGCAAGTGTGGCGAACAATGCTTTCTGTCTGAGAAAAAGCAGGGCAGAGACACCATAGATACACTCAAACCATAGTAGGAAACAAGTTATGACGAATAGCCAAATGAGATGTCCGTTCCCAATGAGCGGGAAACTGATGGAAATCTGGCGAGCAGTGACATCTATTCTGGGATCAAGTCGCGGAGACAATACTGAAGACAACGTGCTGCAGTCCACGACAGCCAATGCAGCCAGCGGTGTCAGTTCAGCCAATGGTGCGACTAGCGGCTGCCCCTTCGTCGGCAGTCCTCAAGCTTTCGCTGCCGGTGGAGGCACGATAAACAGAGACTGGTGGCCGAACCAGTTGAACCTGAACATTCTCCATCAGCATTCTCCCAAAGCCGATCCGATGGGCAAGGCGTTTAACTATGCTGAGGCGTTCAAAACCCTTGACATAGCCGCCTTGCGGGCTGACATCTTTGAACTGATGACCACCTCCCAGGATTGGTGGCCCGCCGACTATGGGCACTACGGCCCCCTATTCATTCGGATGGCGTGGCACAGCGCTGGTACCTATCGCATCGGTGACGGTCGCGGCGGTGCTGGCTCAGGCAGTCAGCGGTTTGCTCCCCTCAATAGCTGGCCCGACAATGCCAACTTGGACAAGGCTCGCATGTTGCTGTGGCCGATCAAACAGAAATACGGTCAGAAAATCTCCTGGGCCGACCTGATGGTCTTCGCCGGTAACTGTGCGCTAGAGTCTATGGGCTTCAAAACATTGGGCTTTGCTGGAGGCCGCGAAGATATTTGGGAGCCGGAGTTAGACATCTACTGGGGTTCTGAAACCACTTGGCACGGGGAGGCAGACTATAGTGATAAGCGCTACAGCGGCGATCGCGTGCTAGAAAATCCCCTGGCTGCTGTGCGCATGGGCCTAATCTACGTGAATCCAGAAGGGCCAAATGGCGAGCCAGATCCCCTGGGTTCAGGCCGCGACATTCGGGAGACTTTTGGCCGGATGGCGATGAACGACGAAGAAACTGTCGCTCTCACGGCTGGTGGGCACACCTTCGGTAAGTGTCATGGGGCAGGGGATGCGGCGCATGTAGGTCCTGAGCCTGAAGGCGCAACCATTGTAGATCAGGGCCTCGGCTGGAAGAGTACTTTCAATACGGGCGTCGGCGTCGATGCCATCACTAGCGGTATTGAAGGGGCCTGGACGCCCACACCGACCCAGTGGGATAACAGCTACCTTGAAACCCTGTTCAAATATGACTGGGAGCGGATCAAGAGTCCTGCGGGCGCGTGGCAGTGGAAGCCCAAGGGTGATGCTGGTGCCGGGACGGTGCCTGATGCCCACGATCCGTCGAAACGACATGCCCCGATGATGACCACGGCGGACATGTCGATGAAAATAGATCCGATCTACGAGCCGATTGCGCGGCGCTACCGCGATAATCCAGATGAATTCGCTGAGGCATTTGCTAAAGCCTGGTTCAAGCTGACCCACCGCGATATGGGGCCCAAATCGCGCTATCTCGGCCCGGAGGTGCCAGCAGAAGACTTCCTGTGGCAAGACCCCATCCCTGCCGCCAGTCATGAACTGATCAACGAGTCGGACATTGCCGCTCTCAAGAGCAAGATTCTGGCGTCGGGTCTGTCTGTTTCTCAGCTCGTCTCAACCGCCTGGGCGTCAGCCGTGACCTACCGCGATTCTGACAAGCGGGGCGGGGCCAATGGCGCCCGGATTCGGTTGGCACCGCAGAAAGATTGGGAGGTTAACCAACCAGAGCAGTTGGCTAAAGTGCTGCAAATCCTAGAGGGTATCCAAACCGAGTTCAACAACTCGCAGTCCGGTGGGAAGCAGGTTTCCCTAGCTGACCTGATTGTGCTGGCTGGCTGCGCTGGGGTTGAGCAAGCGGCTAAAAATGCGGGTCATCACGTTACTGTTCCCTTCGCGCCGGGACGCACGGACGCGTCACCGGAGCAAACGGATGCAGAGTCCTTCGCCTACCTCGAACCCAAAGTCGATGGATTCCGTAACTACGATCAAGGTGATCACACCATATCGACGGAGGAAATGCTAGTAGACCGGGCCCAGTTGCTGACCCTATCGGCACCTGAAATGACGGTGCTTGTCGGTGGCCTGCGCGTCTTAGGGGCGAACTACGGCGATTCTAAGCATGGTGTCTTTACTGATCGCCCGGAGACGTTGACGAATGACTTCTTCGTGAATCTGCTCGACTTCGGTACCACCTGGAAGGCGGTTTCGGATGAGGAACAAGCATTTGAGGGGCGCGATCGCAAAACGGGCGAACTTAAGTGGACCGGTAGCCGCGTTGATCTAATCTTCGGCTCTAACTCTCAGCTCCGCGCCCTGGCAGAAGTCTATGGCTGTGGAGATTCCCAAGAGAAGTTCGTGCATGACTTTGTGGCGGCATGGGACAAGGTGATGAACCTCGATCGCTTTGATCTTGCTTAATTGCAGTGAAATAGAGGGCGGGCAGTTGTCCGCCCTCCCAAACCGCCTGCACTATCTTTGTGATACAGGTCTACTCTGATGCGGGCGGAACTGACGAGTAGATAGTCTTGCCGGGCTGGGTTGCGGCGGTGCTGCGTTAGCGATCGCACACGCCAGCTTCGCAACACAAATCTGTTATTGACGACATCAAAACAGTGATGACGACACGAATCTGTCATGGATGACAGATCAAGTGCTATTCAACAAATCGGGATGACAGGATTCGAACCTGCGGCCCCTTCGTCCCGAACGAAGTGCGCTACCAAGCTGCGCTACATCCCGTAATACCCGATCAATCTATCACATATTGACGGGCACTGTGCAGAATCAGACAGTGGCGATCGCCTGCAGGCCGAGACAATTTGATTAGTGACACAGGCAGGTCAGTATCTATGCGTAAAGCAGCCGATCCTTTCTGTAGGAGTCATCGTCACCAATCAGGGAACCACTGCCGTGTATAGTCAAACTATTCCTAAATCAGCTTTTAGCCCTCAGTTTCAGTATCCGCTCTCTCACCAGTCTCAGTCAGCTACTTTTTGCTATCAGCCCTATCGGCTACAGCCTGATTTTAAGCAGCTACAGCAGTTTCAGCCAGTAGGCGATCGCTGGCAAAAGTTGGGGCTTGTTTTTGAAGGGGCGATCGCCCTGTATCCCTCTAATCCTCGATATTATGACCAGACCGCTCCCCTGGTAATCATGCCGCTGGAAGAACAGGGCAATATTAGCATTCAGCTCCATCGGCCTTTCTCTCAAATCAAGGTTCGGGTACGCAGCCTAGGCGAAGTTTCTCTGACGGCGTTAGATAGCTGCGGCCACTGTATTGCCCACGGCTATACGCGCGAGTTGTCCCAGACCTCCCCGTCGTCGCCAACAATAGGGTCTGCGTGGCTCAGCGTCACAGCGTCTCAGATGGCTAGCCTAGTTTTAAGTGCTAGGGCACCTTTTGTAGTTGAAGCGGTGCGACTGGCCTAGCTTTTTGACTATGCTTTTTGACTATTGAGGCTTGAGGTCAAGCTCAATAAAGGGGCGAGCAAAATGAATTCTTTATGGATTTGAGCGTGAAACCTAGTAGGGATTACAAGCAACTCGCTAAACTCGTGAAAGCGGTTTAGGTTTTCCCACTAAAGGTATTTTTATGGCGGTCGCTCTCTCTCCCACCTCGTTTATTGGCAAGCCCATTCAGTTTGGTACGGATGGCTGGCGCGGCATGATGGCGGCAGACTTTACGTTTGAGCGGGTGGTGCAGGTAGCGCAGGTGGCGGCTCAGGTACTGCAGCAGCGCTATGGTGAGATGACCGGCAGCAACACGGTAATTGTGGGTCACGATCGCCGCTTTCTCTCCCCTGAGTTTGCCCGCGCCGCGGCTGAGGCAATCGCTCGTACCGGCTTTGACGTCATGCTGAGTGATACCTACGCGCCTACCCCCGCCTTTAGCTGGGCGGCTAAGGCCGAGAAGGCGCTAGGCGCGATCGTAATTACCGCTAGCCATAACCCAGCCATTTATTCTGGCCTAAAGATTAAAGGCGCTTTTGGCGGTTCTGTCCCCCCCGAAGTGACCAAAGAAGTAGAAGCTCAGCTCCAGACTGACATTGCTCCAGCAGCAACACCCGGTCGGCTATCAACCTTCGATCCGTGGCCTAGCTACTGCCAAGGGCTGCAGGCCAAGGTGAATCTAGAGCCGATTCGAGCCGCGATCGCCAGCGGCAAGCTGACGGTGTTTGCCGATGTCATGCATGGAGCCGCCGCAACCGGACTAGAGCGACTGCTGGAAATGCCGATTGATGAGCTCAATGGGGCTGCCGATCCGCTATTTGGCGGCGGTTCCCCGGAGCCTCTACCTAAATATTTGGCGAAAACCTTGGAAACGATCAAAGCCTATCAGCCCCAAGTTGACGGTGGGTTGACGGTAGGGCTGGTCTTTGATGGGGACAGCGATCGGATTGCGGCTGTAGACGGTCACGGCAACTTTCTAAGCTCGCAAATTTTAATTCCGGTTTTGATTGATCATCTGGCAACTCGTCAGGGCTTGAAAGGCGAGGTGATTAAAACCATTAGCGGCTCTAACCTGATTCCCGCTGTTGCCAATATGCACGGCCTGTCGCTGCATGAAACGGCGATTGGCTACAAGTACATTGCCGATCGGATGCAGTCTCATCATGCTCTCATCGGCGGCGAAGAGTCGGGCGGTGTGGGCTACGGTCATCATATTCCTGAGCGGGATGCGCTGATGTCGGCGCTTTACGTGCTGGAGGCAGTCGTCATGTCTGGCCTCGACCTGAGTGACTATTACAGTCAGCTACAGCAGGCCACAGGCTACCAGTCTGAATACGACCGGATTGACCTCCCCCTAGCCAGCATGGAAGTGCGATCGCGGCTGCTGGACGAGCTGAAAACCAATTTGCCTCAAACCGTAGCCGGTAAAGCGGTTAAAGACTGTCTGACCATTGACGGCTATAAGTTTACCCTGGAAGACGGGAGCTGGCTGCTGGTGCGCTTTAGCGGCACGGAACCGGTGCTGCGGCTCTACTCGGAAGCCAGCAGTTTAGAAGACGTCCATCGCCGTCTGAGCTGGGCCAAAGACTGGGCCGAAGCTGTGAGCAACGCCTCAAACTAAGTACTCGGAAACAGCCAGCTCTTGCAAAATTTCTGAGACGGCTCGTGGCTGCCAGCCCAGTTCTCGCTGAGCCTTGCTGGCGTCAATCCGCACACAGCGATCGTAGATATAGTGAACCCGCTCGCGGCTGAGGGGCGGGTTCCAGTTGAGTAATCGTCCTACCGGATCGAGCAAGTTGCCGAGCAGCCTAACCAGCGTGGCGGGCGGTTCAGCCGGGGGAGCAATGCCTGTCTGCTGGCTCAAAATTTGAAACATCTCGCGGGTGGAGAGTTCTCCGGCAGAGATGATGTAGTGGGCTCCGGCGGGCGCTTTTTCAGCCGCAAGCAGCAGCGCGGCTACCAAATCATCGACATGGACAACGCCGGTAATGCGATCGCCTCCCGGCCACAGCTTCAGCCGTCGCTGGCGGAAAAGCTGAATCACCGGGCCAAAATGGGGGTCATCGGGGCCGAGGATACCGGCGGGCATGAGGCTAACCGTGTGTAGTCCCTCAGTTGCGGCCTGATCGACAAGCTGCTGGGCCTGGTATTTGGTGCGATCGTAGGCGGAGGAAAAATCAGCCTGGGTGCGCTGGAAAGTCTCATTGACCACTTGGTCCTGGGTGTCACCGTAAATGCCGATGGTGCTGCAGTAAATGACTTTAGGCTGAGGATTAGCCGCCGCTGCCGCTGCTAAAACCGTACGGGTTCCTTCCACGTTAACCCGCTGCATCCGAGCGGCATCCACCAGCCCTAGATCTACATAGGCGGCAATGTGAAACACCACGTCAACGCCCTGCATTGCTTCTTCCAAAGCGGGGCGATCGCCAATGTCACCGTAAACCAGCTTAATATCGGTATCGGCTAGCCGCGCAAGATCGCTGGTTTGGCGGACAAAGCCAATCACTTCATCACCGCGATCGCGCAGGGCTTTAACCAAGTGCGATCCGGTAAAGCCATTGGCCCCGGTAACTAAAGCTTTCATAGCGCTTTTTCGTAAATGCGATAGGTCTTGGTAATGTGGGCCCCCGAAGCCTCAATAATCTTGCGCGAGGGTAGATTATCTTCAAACACCCAGGACAGTTCTGCCTGCTTGTAAGGCTTTTGCTTTTTAGTGCCGCCTTTCATCCCCAGATAGACCAGCGCCAGCGGCACCATCTTACGGCGATACTCCGGCAGGGCGCAGATGGCAATCACCCGGCCCCGGTCAATTTGGCGGCGATACCAGAGAAACTTGAGAATCCCCAGCCAGTTGAGCCGACCGTTGACCTGCTTTAGGGGAATGTTGTAGTCCGGTAACCCCATAAAAAAGCCAATCATTTGGCCCTGATCTTCTGCAATAACAAAGACATCTGGATCGACAAGCTGCTGTAGCTCTTTGGCCTCTGCCATAAACTCCGCCTCAGTTCGGGCCGAAGAACTCCAGTTGTGGGCAAAGGCGGTCGTGAAAAGCTGATAAAGGCTGCGGCAGTCCTGCTCGAAGGCTTCACCCTTGGTGTGAATGGGCCGAAAAGTAATGCCCGCTTTCTGGGCAATCTGGCAGGCGCGCTCAAACTGGCTAGGCAATGTGTGAGCTAAGGGCAAGTCATAGGCGTAGGCGTCTTTGGCTTTGTGCCAGCCCGCCCGCTGCATAAACTCATCGTAGTAGGGCGGATTGTAGGGCATCATCACCATCGGCGGCGTGTCAAATCCATCGACTAAAAAGAAGCAGTTATTGTGGGTGGACAGATCGATGGGGCCCCGGGCGAGGGGAATGTCGCGATCGCGCAGCCATTGACAAGCCTGTTCTAGCAGCGCTTCAGCGATCGCAAACTCTTCTATACATTCAAAAAAGCCGAACAGACCCACAGGCTGCTCTTCTCGCTCAATCAGCCGCTGATTGATAGCCGCCACAATTCGGCCTACGGGCTGAGCGTTAGAAATGGCGACAAACTGCTGTAGCTCGCCGTAGTCAAAGAACGGATTGCCGGGCTGAAACTGTTTGGCAATACTGGATTTGAGCGGCTGCACCCAGTTTGGATCGCCCTGATAAACGCGATCGGGTACCGCGAGAAAGGCGGCCTGCTCGTCAGGGGTGGTAACAGGTTTAATTTCAAACTGGGTTTTAACTGCGGTCATAACAGATCACCGGGCAGCATCACCGTCATTGTCGCGGAAAAGGCGTAGAGTGGGCAATGCCCACCCTACAATCTGCACCGCGTAATTAACCAGAGAGTGGGCAATGCCCACCCTACACCGCAATTAGGCTGTGTACTGCACCACCGAGCCGCACAGCTTTTCACGGACGGCCATCATCGCCTCGACGAGCTGATCCATCTCCGCCTGAGTATGGAGGGCATTGGCGGTAATGCGCAGACGCGGCTTGGCGATAAACCAAATCGGTGAAACCCAGAGGCCGAACTCTTCCATCAGACAGCGGGCAAAGGGCTTGGGCTTGAGTTCGGGGGGCAAGATCACCGGAATGACGTTGGTTTCACCAATTGCCTCAAATCCGGCGTCAACCAGGCGCGATCGCAGATAGCGGGTATTAGACTGCAGCGTTGCTACCAGTTCCGGATGTTGGCGAACTTGGCGAATGCTTTCTAGGGCGGCGGCTGTGACCGGCGGCGGCAGCGAAATCGTGCCAATTGAGGTGGGAGAAACATCCAGCAGGTCGATCAGTTCCCGGTTGGGAGCGCTGATGGCAGCCCCGGCCGACCCGGCAAACTTCGAGAAGGTCGTCATGATTAAGGGCACAATGCCGCGATCGATTACCGATTGGGGCGAAATGCCAAAGTGATCGTAGATTCCTTCGCCTTTGGGACCAATGGCACCGCTGGCATGGGCTTCATCCATAACCACCACGCTGCCGGGATGACTTTCTAAAATGTCAAGCATCTGAGGCAGAGGCACCACGTCCCCGTCCATCGAGAACACAGCGTCCGAGATGACCATAACGCGATCGCCCGGACGCGCATAGCGCCGTACTTTTCGAGCGAGATCGTCCATATCGCAGTGCCGATAAGCCTTCACCCGCACGTTGGGACTGTGGCTAAACATCTTGCCAGAGCGATTGCTAGCGTTGACCACGGCTGAAATAATACAGCCATGATTGAGTACGTCAGTGAAGATGACGGTTTCTCGCGTATGCTCAAAGCCAGGGACGGGCACCGCCAAATGGCAAAAACCATCCATCAGCGCCTGCAGCGCCATCCAGGCATTGAGAAATAAATGGGTATGGGGTAGATGCTTAAAGGCGGAAATTTCTTGCTCTAGCTGTCGATGCAGATCAATCCGACCGCTGAGAACCGAGCAAGAGCTATTGGAAGTACCGTATTGAAGAATCGACTCAATTGCGGCCTGCTTCACAGGTTCAGCCTGAGCCAGTCCCAACACATCATTTGTGCAAAAAGTTAAGACCTTGTGATGCTTGCCAGTCGTCTGTTCTTCAATCTCGACCAGGTTACCCTGCTTTTGATGGCAGATAAACTTGTCGGGATAGAGGCCACTGGCATAAAGATGCTGCATGTAGTCATTAACGACGTCCACAATCTATTCCTCTCACCTACACTTAGAATCCTGAACTAATTCGAAATCACGGTCGCTTGCAATCTCAGTTGGTGGGTTCAATGACCGATCTGATTGTTGCATGAACTTTTCGTACTGGCCGATAATCACTCGCTGCAGGGCAATAATGGCAGGATTAACTTCCACATAGCTGCGCTGGGGATTGGCCGTATAGTTGCGCTGCTCACTTTCCATCATCTCAACATCTTGATGGAGAAATTTGAGAAAGATTTGATGCAGCACCGCTTTTTCTAGCAGATTGCCAAGCTTACCCTGACGTAGCCAGCGAGGAATTGGCAGCTTCAGAAACAGCATGGAAAAAGAGCGCGTCAGCGTCGGGCCTACAGGTAGCCGCATCAAGTACAGCGAGGAAACTCCCTCTAAAGAGCTGTGATAGTGCGGATACTGATAGTGAATTGAGACAGTGCGAGTCGTCACCCCACTGCCCGTGCCCAGTCCCATCAGCTTGGTCAATACACCCTGGTAGGACACCTGATAGTCCGCATAGACATCGGCCTCGGTTTGCTTCAGCTTCAGCAAAACTGGATCAAACCAGCCCTGCAGTTCTTTGTGCAAAAAGCCGTGAAACACATCCATTGTGTTTTCGTTGCAGATGGAAAAATGAGCCTGGAACTCGCCTGGAATTCGCACCATAAACCATTCTTTGGCATCGTACTCAGGCACTGCAGGCGGCTGATGCAAACTGGCTAAATCCGGATCGCCGGGAAAGAGCCAAAGAATGCCATACTTTTCTTGAGTGGGATAACTGCGAGCCTGAGCGCAGGGTAGCTTTTGATCCGCTGGAAAGTAGGGAATTTGAACACATTTTCCAGCGCTATCAAATTCCCAGCCGTGGTAGGGACAGGTGAGATGAGAGCCATGAACTTCGCCTTTGTGCAGTTCGACCCCCTTGTGAGGGCAGGCATCCTCTAAGGCATGAACTTGCCCAGAAGCATCGCGATAAATCGCAATTTTTTGCTGCCAAATAGTGACAGGCATAACTTCGCCGGGTTTGAGCTGTTCGGCCCAGCCAGCGGGATACCAGTAGTTGGGATTGATGCTAGTTTCGCGAACACGCCGGTAAATAGATTGGCCTTTGAGAACAGCTAGTTCCATAGATAAGGGCAAGACTGTAACGTAAAGATAAATTTTACGAAATAAAGCTTAATTATTTCTGAGTAGCCCTTAGCATACCGTGAATTCCACAGGCTGTCTGCCTAGAAGAAGATGCAATTTGGCTGGAAGCGGCGGGCAAATACCGATACTGCGCCAATTGAAAATGATCGGCCCAGCCGTGAATGGTTAGACGCGATCGCCGACCCATTTTCTCCCCAAAGCTGGAACTTTGTCAGCGGCAGATCGCTCAGTTAAGCTTAGCCACCGCTGCGGCAAATCCTGGATTTAACAAATATTAACCTTTCGGGCTATAGTTTCAGAATGCCCTGTCCCCCTATTTCGGAGCCGTTTTTTCTATCTTGGCCGTTTGTGATTCTCCCCGACCCCAAAGCGATCGCCTAATTCAGTCTCGGCATCAGCTACTGGTAATGCTCGTGCTTTTGCTGGCTGGCTGCTTGTCCAGCGCTACTGGCTCGATGGTTGCGCCGGTTTTCCCCGAAATTATTGAGCAGTTGCAGATCGATCCGGGCTGGGCCGGTTTGCTGGTGAGTACCCACACTCTGACGACGGCCTTGGCCAGTCCGGCGCTGGGACTTATGGCGAACCGTCTGGGGGTACTGCCTATTTTGCTGCCGTCGCTAGTAGCCTATGCCGTTTTTGGCGCTGCCGGGGCGATCGCGCCGGGCTTTAGCACCTTGCTGCTCTGCCGGGCTTTGGTAGGCGTTGCTAGCGGCGGCATTGCGGCAGGCAGTATTGGCCTGCTGAGCAATATGTATAGCGGGGAGGCGCGATCGCGCGTCATGGGCTATGCCACCAGCGCTCTTGCTAGCGCCACGGTGATTTTTCCCATTTTGGGGGGCTGGCTGGGACTGTATCACTGGCGCTGGGCCTTTGGGCTTTATGGGCTGGGGCTGCCAGCGGCGATCGCGGCGGTCGCGCTCTTAACCCGCAATCAGCGGCAGGGGCAGGCGGTGGATTTGAAGCAGGCTGAAGGTATACGGCAGGTGCTACGGCAGCGCAAAATTTGGCTGCTGTTTATGTCACTGGCCGCAGTTTCAGCGGTTTTCTACGTGGTGGTGGTATATGCTCCGCTCTACCTCAAGGCTGCCATTGGGGCCAGTTCGCTGCTGAATGGAATTGTGCTGGCGGCCCGCTCTATCGGGGCGGCTGTGCTGTCAGCCGTAGGCGCAAATCGCTTAGCTAAGCTGATTGGTCTGTCAGCGACGATTGCTGTGGGCTTTTTGTGCATGGCTCTGTCTTTGGCCGCTATCCCCAATCTGATCAATCCGTCGCTAATTTTGCTGACGGCCCTGCTGTTCGGGGTCGGTTTTGGCCTGGTAATGCCTAATTTTTACAGCGGTTTGGCCAGCCTGTCGCCCGATAGTCAGCGATCGGGGGTCTTGGCGCTGGGCACCGGCTTTGCTTCTTTGGGCCAGTTTGTTTCACCCCTAGTGTTTGGGCCAGTTTGGAAATTTGCCGGAGAAAGCGTATTCTATGCGGCAGCAGGTGTAGCGGTTATTATAGGCATTCTAAGCTGGCAGCGACGATAGACAAAAGCCATGTTTCAGGAAGCTTCAATGCGGCTACTGCAGCGCTGGGCCGTGCCAGGGTTGCTGGTGGTCATTGCCCTGCGGCAAATTTTTTTAGCGCATACGGTGGGTCTCAGTGCTTGGCATGGGGGCGGCTTTGGGATGTTTGCCTCCGTGGATCGCGATGAGCGGCGGCTGCTACAGGTGCAGGCAACCACCTGCCAGGGGCAGCTAATTCGCATCGATCTGCGGCCCCCCAGTACGCTGCTGAGTCAGGCAGAACTGCTACACACTACGACAGTACCCAAGGTAATTCTGCTGGAGTCACTAGCCCAGCGAATTTTAGCGGCCGACTTGCAGCCCAGCGATCGCCCCCTGGTATATACCGCTCAGGTAGCCCAGCCTGCCAGTCAACCCACAACCTGTTTAGAGCAGGTCGCGGTGCAGGTTTGGCGGCCCTATCATCGCCGTCATTTGGGTCAGGTTTGGTATGAGCCGATATCGCCCGTTGTTGAGGTGTCAGCCCATGATTAACAGTTTGGGGCGGCGCTGGCGGCAGGCGATCGCCAATCTGCTCAACCAGCCCCGATACCGGCTGATCCTAAGACTGACGCTGGTAATTGTGGCGCTGCAGAGCATTGATCATATTTACCTAGAGCGACTGCCTGAGAAATTGCTGGCGGTGACTATGCTGTTTTTGCCGGGGCTGCTGGTCAGTCGCACAGCCTGGTGTGGCCTAGCTGCGCTGATGGTTTGGAACAATGTCTATTTTTGGTCATTGCTGGTCAACCACGAATATTTAATTACTTACTGGGTTTTAGTCTGCGCGATCGCGGCCTTCAGCCAGTTCACCCTCAATATTTTTGCCTGGAATGCCCGTCTGCTGATCGGGCTGTGCTTTCTGTTTGCTACTTTGTGGAAGTTTATTGGCGGTGAGTACTTAGACGGCTCCTTTTTGCATCTCACCTTTTTAGTCGATCCGCGCTTGGCGATGGGCGCCACCTGGCTGGGGGGGGTCGCTGCTGACACTTTGCAGGATAATTACAACCTGCTGCTGGATATCCAAGCGACTGGCCTCACCGAACCGACCACGCTCAACACCAGTCCCCTGATGTCAGCCATGAGCATTGTGCTATCCTACTGGACAATTTTGATTGAGGGCCTTGTGGCGATCGCCTTTCTGTCTCCCTGGCCCCGCTGGCTGTTCCAGCACCGGGATGAATGCCTGCTGTTTTTTGTGATCAGCACCTATGCCATTATTCCAGTTTTCAGCTTTGCCGCTATTTTGCTGCTGATGGGATTGGCTCAGTGTTCTCGCAGCCAGCGCTTCAAGCCGGCCCTCTATCTCAACCTATTCCTGCTGATACCGCTGTGGCTACCCCTGCCCCAGGCCATCTTTTTCCTGTTGCGGCTGGCCTAAGCGCGGCGGTAGAAAGGTCGCTTCACCACCTGAGCCGGATAGGCTTTGCCGCGAATTTCTACCGAGAGCGACTGTCCCACCTTGCCCAAGGCGGCAGGGACATAGGCTAAAGCGATGGGGTAGCCCAGGGTGGGTGAGAGCGTGCCGCTGGTTACCCGGCCCACAGTCTCACCCTGATGCAGCACCGGGTAGTCGTGTCGAGCAATATTACGACCTTCCAGCTGCAAGCCAACCAGTCGCCGCTGAACCCCTGCGGCTTGCTGCTGCTCAAGCACTGAGCGGCCTACAAAATTGCCTTTGCGATCGAGATGTACCAGCCACTTAAGTCCTGCTTCTAGCGGCGTAGTGGTTTCGTCAATATCTTGGCCGTAAAGCGCCATTGCCGCCTCCAGACGCAGGGTATCTCTAGCGCCCAGACCGCAGGGCACTCCCCCCAGTTCTCGCAGCGATCGCCAAAGCGCTACCCCGGTTTCTGGAGCCACCATTACCTCAAAGCCGTCTTCTCCTGTATAGCCGGTGCGGGCTAAAAAGGCAGGCTGTCCCAACACTGTGCCCTCAGTGTGACAGTAGCGGCCAACAGCGGCTAGATCTTCTGCTGTCAGCTTTTGTAGCTGGGCAGTGGCGGCGGGTCCCTGCACCGCAATCAGCGCCAAATCAAGGGATTGATCAATCAGCTTGGCCTGAGTGGAGTCAAGCTGCTCCAGCAGCCAAGCCTTATCTTTTGGGGTTGTGGCCGCATTGACAATTGTGACAACTCGCTGCCAGCCCTGAGAGTCTAAGCCCTGATAGTAAACAATCAGGTCGTCAATAATGCCACCGTCAGGATTGAGCAAAACCGTATACTGAGCTTTTCCAGGCTGGAGCTGACTGAGATCGGAGGGGACTAGCCGCTGGAGTTGGCCGAGGACATCCGGGCCTTGCAGCCTAAATTTGCCCATATGCGAGATGTCAAACAGGCCCGTCCCCTGTCGTACAGCTTCGTGTTCTTGTTTAATGCCGCTGTACTGCACCGGCATTTCCCAACCGGAGAAGTCAGTAAAGCGCGCTTTACTTTCTAAGGCTAAGGCGTATAGCGGTGTCCGCGATAGGGTCATGGGGTTCAATGATAAGGGCCTTTCATATCCTGCCAGCAATCCTTCAAAAGCGCAGCTACTGATAATTTATATCGTTTGGCTATTGCTCCGCTGCTTGATAGCTTTCTATGATGCCTCTGGGTTTATATAAACAGGTAGTTATCGTTGTACGTTCTAGTCATTGGCGCTACTCCAGAAGGCGCTAGTTTGATTGACATTTTGATTGAAAGAGGGCATCAGGTTGCCCTGATTGAGGCCAATGAGGAGCGGGCTCGCCAAGTGCTCAAGCAGCACGATGTAGATGTGTTTCAGGCCAGCATTTCTGATGGCAATATCTTGGATGAAGCTAGAGCCGGTGCCGCCGATGTCATCGTCGCTGCTACAGAGGATGATTCCGCCAATCTGATGGCCATGTTTTTGGGCAAAGAGTACGGCATTGAGGCTTTGATTAGCGTCATCAATGAACCTAAGCATCAGCCCATGTTCGAGCGGCTCGGCGTAATTGTGTTGGCTAACCCAGCTTCCATCATTGCTCGTCAGCTTTACCACCTGATTGAAAAATCTGAAGCAGACTAGCGAGTCTGACGGGTCTGCCTTCTTTGTCAAACCGAAAATTTCAGCTCTTTGAAGCGACTGAGATGTTGCCCATTAATCCTTATTTCAAGACAGTTCTGCGCGATCTGGGCTTGCTGATTCACATTCCTGCTGTGATGGCTTTGGTGACGGTGCCAATTGCTCTACTCGCGGGTGAAGATTATGCGGTGATGCCGTTTGTCTTGACGGCGATCGCAGCGCTGATTGTCGGTCAGGGCCTGTTTCGCCTGTTTCGGCAGGCCAGTGCATCCCATTTACGGCAGGCCTTGATGACGGTGGCGCTAAGCTGGGGCATGATCCCTCTTTTTGGAGCGCTGCCGTTTTTGCTGATTGCTAATCATATTGCCGGCGATCCAGCGGCTCTGCCCACTATTACTTATTTTCGAGATCCCCTAAATGCTCTGTTTGAGAGCATGTCCGGCTTTACCAGTGCGGGACTGACCATGACTCTGCGGGAAGAAGCCTTACCCCACAGTCTGCAGTGGTGGCGCTCTTTTATGCAGTGGATCGGCGGTGTGGGCGTGATTGTCCTTGTGCTTTCTGTTTTAGAACCTTCAACTAATGCTGAGAGCCTATATTTTGCCGAAGGTCGCAGCCGCCGGATTGGGATCACGCTGCAGCAGACAGTGCGCCATATTTGGTGGATTTATCTGATTTATACGATAGGCGGCATATTTTTGCTGCGTATTGTCGGTATGTCTTGGTGGGCCGCTTTGAATCACAGCATGACGGCAATCTCGACCGGCGGTTTTAGCATTACCAACAACAGCATGGCGGCCTATGGGCCTGGAATTCAGCTAGCTGTGATTGTTCTGATGATCTTAGGGGCGATTAGTTTCGCCAACCATTTTCAGTTTTTGCAGCAGCGGCGGCTTCATGCCCTTTGGCGAGACAATCAGCATCGAGCGCTGTGGATCCTGTTGGGGTTGGGATTTGGCTGGCTGCTGCTAGAAGTTTACTGGTACAGCGGCCAGTGGCAGTGGATCAACTCGGCTTTTCAATGGGTTTCGGCTCTGACCACCTGCGGCTTTGCCAGCTTGAACGTGCAGCAGTGGAGTGCTCCGGCTAAGCTGCTGCTAAGTTTGGGCATGATTTTTGGCGGCGCTTCGGGATCGACGGTGGGGGGGATCAAGCTCAACCGGGTGGTCTATCTTGGCAAAGCAGTTATCTGGCGGTTTGAGCGCACTGGTTTGCGGCCCCATCAGCTCATGCGCTACCGGCTAAATGGTAGAGTTGTCACCTCAACAGAAGCCAATCGTCAGATCGAGTCGGCGGCTGTGTTAGCAGCCCTCTGGCTTAGCCTAATTGCGCTGGGGACTTTTATTCTGCTGCACATTGTAGGCACCGAATACACGCTGTCTGACGTGATTTTTGAGGTATCTTCAGCTCTGGGTAGCGCTGGCCTGACGACAGGGATTAGCGGGCCTAACCTTGCTTGGGCAGGGAAGGTGACGCTAACGCTGCTGATGTGGATGGGGCGACTAGAAATTATTCCGGTGATTTTGCTGCTGTCGATGCCGCTGCGGCACTTGAGCAAGATGCGATCGCCCCTATCGCGCTAAGGAAGCGCCAAGCTAAGCTTGGCGCTTCCTTAGCGCCAAGCTTAGCTTGGCGATCGCCTGCTGAACTTCTACCAGTTTTTGGCGAACTTGCCCTGACTGGATCAGTTTCTCTGCTAAAGCAAATCCCTCTTCTAGGGCCGCACAGACGCCACAGCGACAGAGATAAAACCCACCGTTCCAGATAGCTGACTGGGCTACCTCGCTGGGCTGGCCGTCAATTACGCTCTGCAGCAGGGCGATCGCATCAGCGTCGTTGTCTAGCTCTGGGTCTTCGGTGCTAAAGCCATAGTCGCGGCAGCTCAGGAGTAAGCGATCGAAGCTGCCATCGGACTGCCCTAGCCCCACAATCGCTGTCCGGCTACGGGCTAAGTCACAACTGCCCTCCAATCCCTTCACCGTGGTGAAAAGAGGGGTTTGCCGCAAGGCAAAGGTTTTCAGGGTACGTTCCTCGGTGGGAGGATGGACGAAACCGCTGACCAGATGGGTGGGCCCCGCATAGGGCGACCACATAATTTCAATCGTGGCAAAGGGGGGACGCTTGCCGATTTGATCGCGGTAGGGCACCATTGCCTGGGCTTGCGGAAAATGGCGCGGCAGGTAGACAAAGCTCAGGTGAGTTGTGGCTAAGAGCTGCCGCGCCTGCTCTAGGGTGAGCGATCGCCAGTCAAGCCCCAACCCCCGCCAGACTTCGATCAGAGGCAGACCGTACTTGGTAGGCATCCGATCGCCGCCGTGCAGTACCACAGGCGCTGCCGCCGCCGCCAAAATTAGGGCTGTTAGGGGGCCGATGGGCAACGTGCGCGATCGCCCGTCGTAGGGAGCGCTGAAGACCGTCACCGGATAGGCAGACTCAACGGCTGACAGCTTAGGGCCAAGCTGATCGTAACTGTCTAACATTCCAGCCAGTTCTTCTGGGGTCGGTCGCTTGATCCGATGAGCAATCATAAACGCGCCCAGTTGAGCTGGCGTAGCTTCCTGCTGCAGCATCATGCGCGTAGCGGTGGCGGCTTCACTACGGGTCAAATCTTTAGCGGTATGGCTACCACTACCTACTTTCTTTAATAGCGATCGAAATGCCTGACTCATAGCTGAAAACGAGGAGAAAAAATTTGCTAGGCCACCGCTAGATTGGGGGCTTTACCCTGCTGCACCAGCTCACAGAAATGCTGGATGGGGGGGATTTTCAGCCGATCTTCAGTCGTGACTAAAACCACTTTGCGAGTTAGACAAGGGGCTTCTGTGGAGCGGATTGCTAGAGTTGTATCCCGCCGACTCTCAGCTAGAGCAGACTGAGGCAAAAGGGCAATCAGTTCTCCCTGTCGCACTACGCCGCGAAAGGCATCTAGCGTGTTGAGTTCCAGGGCTGACTTAAGTTCGGTTCCATAGCGCTGAAACTGGCTTTGGACCAGACGCTGCATACCATAGCCATCTTTAAATGTGACCTGGGCGTAGCGAACCAGCGCTGACCAAGGCACCTGCGTATACTGGCTCAGAGGATGCTGAGCGGCCATCAGCACCTCGACTGGCTCCTCATAAAGCGGCGTCACCACCATTTCGGCGCTGGTCGTGAGGAGTGGGTTATCCATCACGACAGCCACATCCACCAGCCCGTCGCGCAGCACCTTCAGCGAGCGATCGCTGCCCAGAGCCGTAATCCGGAGCTGCACCTCTGGATAGCGTTTAGCAAACTGACCCAAAATAGCAGGCAAAAAGTGAGAGCAGACTGAGTGGATGGCTGCCACGCACAGCTCTGGCTGTTTGCCTAGCATTAAATCCTTTAGCTCTTGAGTCACCTGCCGCCACTCTTGACAAATGCGACGAGCGCGAGGCAGCAAAAATTCTCCGGCTACTGTCGGCTTCACCTGAGCCGTACGATGCAGCAAGGATACCCCCAGCTCTGCTTCTAAAGCCTGAATTTGACGACTAATCGTAGATTGAGTAACGCCGCAGCGACGCGCTGCCGCCTGAAAGCTGCCCGTCTCGGCAATGACCAAGTAAGCCTGTAGCTGCTCTAAGCGCATGATACTGAAACTGCATAAGAAGTGAGGAAAACAGCATCAGCCAAGATGAAAAAACGAGTCAATTTGCCAATCAAGTTAAAAATGCATTTGTACTGAACGACTACTCTCAGATGGGCTAACCCCCAAAATCCCTTTGCCGATACGCAAAAGGTTTAGCGGCTGCCACGCTAAATTTCACGCTCCACATTAACGAACTTCTGCCCGCCAGTTCGTAAGATTCGCTACAGGAGTCAGCTAACTATAGTGGCCCGATGCTGGCAAAGTGCGGTTCAACTCTCGGTCTTGAATCAGCTTCGTAGCGGCTACCACTCCTCTAGTGCGGACTGAATCCCGTGTTTGAGGTCAAGAGGCAGATCGGGTTGCTGCTGCATCTGCTGCATTTGCCGCAGGGCGGCTGCGGCTCCTAGCTGTTTGAGGGCCGCGATCGCGTGGAGATAAATCCGCTTTTGGGGCTGAGCGAGCTGTTGAATCAGCGCCGATATGGCTCTCAAGTCACCTAGACGCGCTAGGGTCATAATCAAAGCCTGCTGGCTGGCCTCGGTTAGCTGAGGCTGGCTGAGCCAAACCATCAGGACATCTACAACCTCAGTCTTTAGCGCCGTCTCTTTGACATTGGCTAAGGCCCGTAGAATTTCTGGCTGCACCGTCGCTGAAGCGGTGCCGAAGGCTGCAATTAGGTTGGCTACGGTCCTCTCAGAGGATATCCAGCCCAAAGCTTTGACAATCTCTGTCTGGAGCGGCTCTGGGGTATGGGGCCGACTTAGCACTTGATAAAGTGCTTCCCCTGCCGCAGGGGTGCCCAGCCGTCCGAGGGCGATCGCAGCCTGAGTACAAACAGCCGGATTCAAGTCCCACAGCCGGGCCTGTAGCTGCTCAACTAGGTTGAAAGACTCAGCTAAGTCTTTGCGGCGGCCCAGCGTTGCGATCGCTTCTAGACGGACGCTGGCTACGGGATCGGTGAGTGCTTTGACTAAAACTGGCGGAATCCGGCGATCGCGAAAGCTGCCCAGAGCCTCAATGGCCTGGGAACGGATGAGGCCGTCTCTATCCTCAACCACCGTCAGCAGCGGCTTAATCGTGGCAGCAGTCCGAATGCGGGCCAAGGCGCAGACAGCCGCCGAACGATGCGCTTCCTCAGCTAGCAAATTAGCTAAGACACTGACCGCACTCGCGCCAATTTGGGCTAAAGCGGCTGTCGCCATTTCCCTGAGAGCCTCATCCTCACTGGTAGCCAGAAGCTGGGCCAGCGCCATCACAACCGGCGGCTGGTCAAATTCTCCCAGGATACGCACCGCAAACCAGCGGATTTCCCAATCGACAGACTGATCGTGCATCAGGTCGATGAGGGCCGGAACCGCTTCTAAGCCCAGCTCGCGTAGCTGCTTAGCAATTTCCCAACGACTTTGAAAATCGCCTGCTTTTAATTCAGCAATTGCTGCGATTACCGATCCTGAAGGCGCCAATTGTTCAGACTGAGCAAATGAGGGAGACAAAAGTTTCAAACCTCTTCAGAATATACAAGTTTTTGCCAAGCAGACAAACCAAGGCGGCAACAACTATCTAGACAGACTACCCTCAGCTTGACATCGAGCAGATCTATATAGATCTGCATTGATCTGTTATCTAACTGTTTTTTGATCAGCTAAAGAAGCCGAGTCAAAGACCAACGTTTTTGGACTTTAGATCTATTAGCTATTTTTAGGAAAAAATCGTTATTTAGCAAGGAGTCTTCAGTAAGACAATGCGGAGCGATAGGCGATGCCATGCGTAATATGCACTTTTGCGGTGGCTGTCGTTAAAAATATCAGGCTGCTCTAGCCTATATGTTAATAGCGCATTTTAGCGATGCGATTTTTTCAAAACGCCTGAAAAAATGTGCTCAAGCATACAAAAAAACCGTTTTACCTTGGTTAATCTTATTTCTCAATTGGGAACAAACGCTAGGGCCTAAACCTTGCGAGCAGCTTATTTTAATTCTGTCTATCAGATATAAAAATCTCCTTGATCAAGTCAATCTGAGTTTTGCATCTGAATAGTGAATGAAATGACCTTCTTGTTCTGTCACAGAGGTGTTTAGTGTTTGTTGTTACTGTTTTTGACTGGCTATTCCGATAGTTGTTGGGGCAAAGCTAATGTCAAATCTTTATCGCTAAGGATGCTGTTAGCTTTCTCAAGGGCCTGCTTAATCCCTTTTCTAAAATCCAAGTTTTGTAGAGGCAGATTGTTATTTGTTCAGTTGCCTTTTACTGCAGCCATTGTTAGGTGAAGTCGTGGTTGATACAGCCGTTAACACAGCCAAAAAAGACGTTAAGTTGAACAAGTTTGAAAAGTTCAAAGCCGCTAAGGATGGTCTCGATGTCAAGGACGAGCTAGAGCATTTTGCCGAGATCGGTTGGGAAGCTGTAGATGAAACAGACTTGACCCAGCGGTTGAAATGGCTAGGCGTGTTCTTCCGTCCGGTTACGCCCGGCAAGTTTATGTTGCGGATGCGGATGCCCCACGGTGTTCTCTCTAGCTACAAACTGCGGGTGCTGGCCGAGATTGTGGAGCGCTATGGTGATGAAGGTAGCGCCGATGTGACAACCCGGCAAAATATTCAGCTACGAGGTGTCCGCTTAGAGGACGTACCTGCTATCTTTCAACAGCTCCGCGATGCCGGGATGACTTCGGTGCAGTCCGGCATGGACAATGTCCGCAACATCACAGGTTCTCCAGTTTCTGGCATCGATGCCGATGAGCTGATTGACACCCAGGGCCTGGTGATGAAGGTTCAGGACATGATCACGGGCAACGGCAGCGGTAACTATGCTTTTACCAACCTGCCGCGTAAGTTCAATATTGCGATTGAAGGCGGGCGAGACAATTCTATTCACGCTGAGATCAATGATATTGCTTTCGTCCCTGCCTACCGAGAGGGGGTTTTAGGATTCAATGTCCTGGTAGGGGGCTTCTTCTCAGCTAAGCGCTGCGAAGCCGCCATCCCTCTCAAGGCTTGGGTGCCGCCCAATGACGATGTGGTAGAGCTTTGCCGCGCTATTCTACTGGTCTACCGCGATCACGGGCTGCGGGCTAACCGCCAAAAGTCGCGGCTGATGTGGCTGATTGACGAGTGGGGTTTAGACAAGTTTCGGGCTGAGGTAGAGCAAGTTTTCGGCAAGCCCCTGCTGTCAGAGGCACCTAAAGACGAAATGGATTGGGATAAGCGCGATCACATTGGCGTTTATGCTCAAAAGCAGTCGGGCCTAAACTATGTGGGTTTACATGTGCCTGTGGGTCGCCTCCAGGCTGAAGACATGTTTGATTTAGCCCGTTTGGCAGAGGTTTACGGCAACGGTGAACTGCGGCTCACGGTTGAGCAAAACGTCATTATTCCCAATATTCCAGATTCGCGGGTAGAAACCTTTTTGCAAGAGCCGCTGCTGAAGAAGTTTTCTATTGCTCCAGCCCCGCTGACGCGATCGCTGGTGTCCTGTACTGGCTCTCGCTTCTGTAACTTTGCCCTGGTTGAGACTAAGCAGCGGGCCTTGGGCCTGGCTCAGCTCTTAGATGCTGAGCTAACGCTTAACCAGCCCGTGCGCATTCACTGGACAGGCTGCCCCAATTCCTGCGGCCAGCCCCAGGTAGCCGACATTGGCTTTATGGGTACGAAGACCCGCAAAGATGGCAAGACGGTAGAAGCCGTTGACATCTATATGGGGGGCAAAGTGGGCAAAGATGCTCATCTGGGCGATCGCGTGCGGCAAGCCGTCCCTTGCGATGAACTCAAGGACGTGCTGAAAGAGCTGTTGGTTGAGCAGTTCAATGCCGAGCCGCAAGATGGCTCGACGGCCAACGGCAGTATGGCCCATCACTAAACAGACTTCGTCGGGGCAGTCAAGCGCTGGCTGCCTCAGACATGAAGCTCAGCAGTGCTGAGAAATCCCGTTTGATCTGCTGAAATCTCTTGGTAGGCGTTCCGCCAAGAGCTGGCACAAATTAGTTAGTTGATTCACTAGGAGAGTAGCCTCGATGCTCACTGAATTGCTGTCCTTTAGGGGCCGCTATAAGATTCTCCACATGACATGGTTTGCCTTTTTCCTGTCATTTGTGGTGTGGTTCAATTTGGCTCCGCTTGCTACTGCCATCAAAGCAGACTTTGGCTTAGATGAAGGTCAAATTCGTACAATTGCAATTTGTAATGTAGCCCTAACGGTTCCGGCCCGGGTGATTATCGGGATGCTGCTGGACAGATATGGCCCCCGTCTTACCTATTCACTGCTGCTAATATATGCAGCTATTCCCTGTGTGGCCTTTGCCGCTGCCCAAAACTTTGGTCAGCTTGTGGCGGCCCGCTTGGCCCTCAGCATTGTTGGAGCCGGTTTCGTCATTGGTATTCGGATGACGGCTGAGTGGTTCCCGCCCAAAGAGATTGGCCTAGCCGAGGGTATCTATGGCGGCTGGGGGAACTTTGGTTCAGCCTTTTCGGCCTTTACTTTAGTAGGTGTCGCCAGCTTCCTCAGCTTTTTCCCCGGTGCTTTTCCGGTTCCCGATGGCCCGCTGCTAAACTGGCGCTTCGCGATCGCAGCTACAGGCATCATTGCCGCTCTCTACGGCATTCTCTATTACTTCAGCGTAGAAGATACGCCCCCTGGCAGAGTCTATCAGCGGCCTCGCAGTGCTAGAGGCATCGAAGTGACTACTGTCCGGGACTTCTGGTTCTTGATGCTGATGAATGTGCCCCTCTCTGGCATCCTCATGGTGCTGGCCTGGCGCTTAATGAAAGTTGGCTTCTTTTCTCCGACTGCTTTCACAATAGCCATTATTGCCCTTATCGGTTTGTATCTTTTCCAAGCGTATAACTGCTGGGTCGTAAACAAAGACCTCCTGGCCGGTCGCAAGCAGTATTCGGCTGAAGATCGCTATGCCTTCAAACAGGTGGCCATTCTGGAATTAACCTACATTGTTAATTTTGGCTCTGAGCTAGCGGTTGTTTCTATGCTGCCTGCCTTCTTTGAAGGGACCTTCGGCTTGAGCAAGGCTTTAGCCGGGATGCTGGCTGCCAGCTACGCTTTTATGAACCTAGTGGCCCGTCCGGGGGGCGGTCTGATTTCAGACAAGCTGGGCAGCCGTAAGATGACGATGGGTGTGCTAACCCTCTGCATGGGGATTGGCTATCTGGTTATGAGCAGCATTCCCTCCATCCGAGACGCGCTGGGCGGTGGTGGCGCCTTCATGGTGGTACTGGCGCTGATCTTGACCATGTCCTGCTCCTTCTTTGTGCAGGCGGGTGAGGGTTCCACCTTTGCGATTGTGCCTTTGATTAAGCGGCGTATCACTGGACAAGTAGCCGGTAACGTTGGTGCTTACGGTAACGTCGGCGCGGTCGCCTACCTGACGCTATACAGCCTCCTGCCCGATGGCGATATTGGCAACCGCATCTTCTTCCAAACCCTGGGTATTGCCGCTCTGATTGTAGCCTTCCTCTGCTTCTTCATCCTGAAAGAGCCTAAGGGTTCCTTTGCGGAGTTCCATGAAGGTGAAAGCGAAGTGGTTGCCGCCCACGGACATACTTCGACGCTGCCTGAAGACCAGTCTGCTCGGATTCTATAGCTCTAGATGCAGATCTTAGGGGGTAAGCCGTTTTTGTCAGTGCTTACCAGATAAATTGAGTTCCGCCTCACCTCTCACCCTTGTCCTGTACAACCAGGACTGCCGTTTGGCGGGTGAGAGGTTGATTTAGTAGATGCCTAGGAAAAACTATCATGACGGAAGCAGCAAAAACCCTGTGTCCTTACTGCGGTGTCGGCTGCGGTTTGGAAGTCTTGCCGCCCGCTTTGCCTGGAAAAGCCGTTAACCGAGATAGTCAAGGTAATCCTGTTTGGCAAGCCAGAGGCGATCGCGCCCATCCTTCTAGTCAAGGCATGGTGTGTGTTAAGGGGGCCACGATTGCAGAGTCCCTCGACAAAGATCGGCTCAAGCACCCCATGATGCGCGACTCTCTTGATCAGCCGTTTCGCCAGGTGAGCTGGGAAGCGGCGTTTGAGCGCATCGTGCAGCAGCTCCAGAGCGTCCGACAAACTCAGGGGCCAGAAGCTATTTGTATGTACGGATCTGGGCAGCTACAGACAGAGGACTACTACACTGCTCAAAAGCTGCTGAAGGGCTGTCTAGGCACGAATAACTTTGACGCCAACTCGCGGTTGTGCATGTCTTCAGCCGTAGCGGGCTATATCCAAAGCTTTGGTTCTGACGGTCCCCCTTGCTGCTACGCCGATTTAGAGCTGACCGACTGTGCTTTTCTAATTGGCACGAATACAGCGGAATGCCATCCCATTGTTTTCAATCGCTTCCGTAAATATCACAAAAAAAATAAGCGCAAAGTCAAGCTAATTGTGGTTGATCCGCGCCGTACTGAAACGGCCAAAGATGCCGACCTGCATCTGGCTATTCGGCCTGGCACTGACATTACCCTGCTCAACGGTATTGCCCATATCCTCCTGCAGCAGGGCAAGATTAGTCCTTTGTTTATTGACGAATGCACCACAGGCTTTGCTGACTATGCGGAGGTGGTGTCTCACTATCCGCCAGAGCGAGTTGCTGAAGTCTGCGGTATTACCGTTCAAGACTTAGAAACTGCTGCCCAATACTGGGCTGAGTCACAGCGGGTACTCTCTCTGTGGTCGATGGGGATCAATCAGTCCTCAGAAGGCACTGCTAAAGTGCGCACGATTATTAATTTGCACCTGATGACTGGGAACATCGGCAAGCCAGGGGCCGGGCCGTTTTCTCTTACCGGCCAGCCCAACGCGATGGGGGGCCGAGAAGCTGGTGGACTCTCCCATATTTTGCCGGGGTATCGCTTAATCAAAAATCCGCAGCACCGCCGAGAGGTAGAGCAGGCGTGGCAGCTACCGGCAGGCAGTATTAGCTCAAAGCCCGGTTTGGCCGCCTGGGACATGATGCTGGGCTTGGAGTATGGTCAGATAGGCTTTTTGTGGATTGCGGCCACCAATCCGGCAGTGAGTATGCCGGATATCGAGCGGACGAAAGCGGCCCTGCGGAATTCTCCCTTCACGGTCTATCAGGACGCTTATTTTCCTACCGAGACAGCCGAGTTCGCTCATCTACTGCTGCCAGCAGCTCAGTGGAGTGAGAAACCCGGCATCATGACTAACTCTGAGCGCATGGTGACTTATTGCCCTGCTTTTCGGATACCGCCCGGAGAAGCCAAGGCAGACTGGGAAATCTTTGCTGAGGTCGGACGGCGGTTGGGCTTTGAGCAGCAGTTTGGGTTTCAGTCTGCCGCCGCAGTTTACGACGAGTTTGTTCAACTAACGCGAGGACAGCTTTGTGACATGAGCGGCCTCAGCCATCAGCGATTGATGGCTGAGGGGCCAATTCAGTGGCCGTGTCCTGCTGAAGAAACGGCTGAAACAGCGGCTGATAAGTATGACAAGCAGCTTTATACCGACTTGCGGTTTGCCACTCCCGATGGCCGCGCCCGGTTTGCCGCTTTTCACGCCAAGGGACTGGCAGAACCGCCCAGCCCCGACTATCCTTTTGTGCTAACGACAGGGCGACTCTACGGTCACTGGCACACCCAAAGCCGCACCGGGCGGATTGAAAAAATTACCAAGATGCATCCGAAGCCGTTTCTGGAAATGAATCCTCGCGATGCGCAGAAGCTGGAAATTCAGTCGGGAGAATGGGTCGAGGTGCGATCGCCGCGAGGCAGTGCCAAGCTCAAAGTTCTAGTCACGCAGAATATTCGTCGGGGCACCGTCTTCATGCCGATGCACTGGGGCTTTTTATGGGCTGAAGAGGCGGAATGTAATGCTTTAACCCATCCAGAGAGCTGTCCCATCTCGCTGCAGCCAGAGCTGAAAGCCTGCGCTGTTCAGGTGCGCCCCCTCAGCGGCGAACAGCCTGAAGCCCACGAAGTCTTGTCTACAGCGAAAACAGAAGCTTTACGCCAGTCGCCAAAATCATCTATTCTCTCAGGTGCAACCGCCACCCGCTGAGATAGAAGGTAATGACCCATCCGTTGCAGAGGCTGGTAAAGCAGGCTCAAACCAGTTTTGAAGATGAAAAGTTTATTCAATGCGTTGAGGCTATTGTCGGTCTAGTCTCTAGGGTTCTTTCGATCGCTATGGTGGTGGTCATTCTGGTCACCGTGATTGATTTAGGCATTTTTTTGGTGCGATCGCTATTCACCTTTGACTCTTATGGCTTTTTTCAAAGCACGCTGACCGAAATTTTTGGCCTGTTTCTCAGCGTGCTGATCGCGCTGGAAATTCTTGAAAATGTCATGGCGTACCTAAAAAAGCACGTCGTTGAAGTCGAGCTGGTGCTGGCCACTTCGCTCACAGCCATTGGGCGTAAGCTGATTATTCTAGACCTCAAAGAAATTTCTGGCCTTAGCCTAATTGGCCTGGCAACGGCGCTGCTGGCCCTTTCTATCAGCTACTGGATCGTGCGCAACAGCCATCGCTGAGATTTTAGCAAGCAGTTCTAGAGCGATTCGGCAGGGCGAGAGATTAGCAAAAGATATACCCAAAGACACATCTATAGATCACTGCTATCAATAGTGTGTTTGGTCTATGGTTTTATTTAGCATACTTATGTGAGCAATCTTTTCCGCTTCCGGCTCTATCAGCGCTAATGCAAACCGCTGGCCCGCCTTTCTCCTTTTCTCTGAAGGGAGAACAGCGTTTTTCTAGCTCAATTACTGTTAGCGCCGGGCAAGAATACCAACACGGCAAAGTACGAGAACTACTGGCTGTGGGGGAATGATTGAAACAGGTTCGGAAATTAAAAAAAGAAAAAAGCGATTAAAAAATACGATGGTCATTGAAAAAATCACTTGCTACTACTTCAACGCCAGCAGCCAAATTCGGGTTGTTCGCATTGCTAATGTTTCCGACTGGTATTTTGAGCGAATCTTGTTTCCCGGTCAGCGGCTCATGTTCGAGGCTCCTGCCGAGGCGCAGCTTGAAGTGTATGCCAACGCTGTACTGGTAGAAGAAATTGCCTGCCGTCAGCTAGAGGTGCAGTCCTCCGAGACGACGACTTCGGTTTAAGCCATTATCATCTAACCGCCAATAGGCTTTGAGGGCAGTAGCCGATCGCCCTCAAAGCCTATTTTTATGGACTGTGGGCCTGCGTGCTTGAGCTATAGCCCTCAAACGAGAACGTCTCGTTTAGGGCCGGCTGCCTATGCAAGTTCCGTAGAAGATTCTAAGCCTCAGCTCTTTTCCAGGGCCTGCCGCAAATCGCCCTGATGCTCTGCGAGCAATTGCTCCGCCGTTGCTCTATCAAGCTGACTCCAGTACATCAGCAGCGCCAGCTTCACCTGCTGGCCGCTTTTCTCTAGCCAGACGGCGGCCTCAGCCCGGTCTAAGTCAGTCAAATCGCAAAGAATACGCAAGGCGCGATCGCGCAGCTTGCTATTAGTGACAGAAACATCAATCATGCGATTGCCATAGACTTTGCCTAACTGCACCATCACCCCGGTAGACAAAATATTGAGGGCCATTTTGGTCGCCGTGCCTGCCTTGAGCCGAGTAGAACCCGCTAAAATTTCAGGCCCCACCAGCAGGCGAATGTCAATATCAGCGCTGGTTCCAACCTGCTCTGAGGGCACACAGGCGATAAATACCGTCGTGGCTCCCCGCTGTTGAGCCGCCTGCAGCGCCCCGTGCACATAGGGCGTGGTGCCTCCGGCGGTAATGCCGACAACTACATCGCGCTGGGTGATTTTGTGCAGGGCGATCGCCTCCATGCCGTCTGCAGCAATATCTTCTAGTCCTTCTGAGCTGCGAATGAGTGCCCCCGCCCCCCCGGCGATGAGGCCCTGCACCTGATCTGGATGGGTACAGAAAGTCGGGGGACACTCAGCCGCGTCTAAAACTCCCAGCCGCCCGCTGGTGCCAGCGCCAATGTAAAACAGCCGTCCGCCCTGACGTAGAGCCGCCGCCGTCGCTTCAATAGCAGCTGCGAGGGGCAGGCGGGCCGCAGCGATCGCCGCGACTGTTTTTTGATCTTCCTGGTTGAACAGATCGACGATTTCTAGTGCCGAGAGCTGATCGAGCTGCTGGCTAGCCGGATTGGCCTGCTCGGTCAGGAGATGACCGCGATCGCTAGCGGCTTTAGAAAATGATTCAGGCTGACTCACAGAGGGGGATCTCCTTGCTGCCCTTGACTCTACCAGTCTACGCTGCCGGGCGATCGCAATCATTCGGCCTGCGGCGTTTCTCAAAAACTAAGACTGGCTGCTCATTGGGGCAGCTGCATAGGGGCTACAATAGTCCCTCTAGCTGCTGGCGAATTTGGGCCAGTTCTGCCTCAGATAGCCCTGTCTCATCGGCTGCTGGGAACTCATCAGCCGCTTCCGCGTCAGGATCCCAGTCGGTTTTATCGACGTTCTGCTCAGGTGGAATCGCCAGCGTGCCTTCGGGGACCAGCTTGTATTCATAGCCGGCGCTGCCACAAAATTCTTCAATATCTTCTAGTTCAAAAGCTTCTACGCTCGGAGAGGGCAGATCTTGGGCTTCTAGCATTAAGCTATAGCGGGCCGCGTCTTCCTCATTCTCAAACATTAGAACGACGTTGCGATCGCCCGCCTTTAAAGTGTGAATTCCTTCGTTTTCAGAGCGAGCGTTAAACAAGATGACAAAAATGCGCATGGACTCGTCTCGGCTTCACAGGCATCGATGTGATTTTAGCCTAGTGACTACCCCTTACCTGTAGGTCACTCATTATTCCTTTACAGCGGCTATCAATTTTCTTTGACTACAGACTTAACAAGAATCCCTAGACTGCTAGACTTGGCAGGAAGCAGGATGTCTGTTTGATTGAGTATGGCGAGGTGGGTGGTACAGAGCAGTCATGACAAATTCTCCCCAGCTTGAGCCTGAGTCGTCTGGCGATGATTCATCGAGAGGTCAGGTTTGGACTAGAATCGGCCTGATTTTGGGGGCGATCGCCGTTTTGGTCGTAACAGGCGGAGCGCTATGGGCCTGGATTTTTATTCATGAGCGGCTGTCACCCCGAATTTCACAAATTCTCAGCGATCTGCTAGATCGGCCAATTGAGCTAGGCGAGGTTGAGCGAGTAACCCTTTCAAGTCTTCGCTTTGGGCCATCTGCCGTCCCCGCCACTGAGACAGACCCAGACGAAATTTTCGCTGAATCCGTTGTCGTCAGGTTCAATCTGCTAGAAACGCTGCTGACCCGCGATTTGGATCTGCAGCTAGAGCTAAACGAGGTGCGGGGCTACTTAGAGCAGAACCCAGCGCGTCAGTGGACGGACATAGAGCTGCCTGAGCGAGAAGAAGAACCTTTTATCGAAGTCAAGCTAACCCAGGTGAGCGTCGCTGACGGACAGCTCATTTTGGTGCCCTACAATGAGCTTGATGCTACAGATGATTTAATCTCGCTGGAGGACATTGCCGGTGAGGTTGAGTTTGAGGCTTACAGGCTGCCGGTAGAAGAAGCTGAGGAAATCGCGATAGAACCCCAGGAAATTAACTTTGAGGTAGCGGCTAAACCTACTGTGGGAGGGCAGCTTGAGGTTAAAGGTTCTCTGTTGCGGCTGCCAGAAGGAGTTGAAACTGAGGAGTTTGGGGCTGGCGTTAATACCAATATTGCGGTGACGGCTCAGGAAGTGCGGATTGCTGACTTTGCCCCGCTCGCTTTTTCTTTTGTTAAAGCACCGCTACCGCTGGAGATTCAGTCAGGATTAGTCAGCGGCAATACTGAGATTGAAGTCCGCCCAGATGAGCCCCTAAAACTGTCGGGGACAGCCGAAATTATAGACGGGGGCGTGGCCGTTGATGCTCTACCTCAGCCGATTACGGACATTGACAGCCAGCTGCGCTTCAGCGGCTCTGAGATTGCCCTAGAGGACACCACCGCTCGCTACGGGGAAATTGAGGCCGCCGCCGCTGGCATTGTTGACCTGCAGAAAGGCTATGACCTCGAAGGCAGCATTGATCGCTTCACCCTCAATCAGGTGGCTGATACGCTGACGGTAGAGTTACCCATCGAAGCGGAAGGAGCCTTTACGGCTGAGGTCGCTGTTACCGGGCCGCTAGCCGATCCCAATGTCAGCGGCACGATTAACTCTCTGGGCAGCGCTCTGATTGATCGAGTCAGCTTTGCCGAGCTAGCCCTTGACTTTGATTTCGATCGCCCGACCCTCACCATTAATCAGTTTCGCGCTCTGCCCACAGCCGGAGGACGCCTAGTCGGTCGGGGTCGCTATCGTCTAGGGGAAACAGGAGAACTGTTCTTGCAGGCAGAAGGGCAAGCGCTGCCCGCCGATGCCATCGGACAGGCTTATGGGCTACCGGAGGCGGTGCAGATTGGGCGGCTGGCAGTAGACGCTGAAGTGGCCGGGCCGCTGAACAATCTGCGGGGAGCCGTCAACTGGCGCGCGCCGGGGGCCTCCTATCCCAGTCGCGGCACGATTGCATTTGCGGGCGATCGCATCAACTTCAACGATACGGTAGTGCAGGTGGCGGGAGGTACTGTCAGCGGCAGCGGCACTTTGGTCGATCGCCAGTGGCGGGCGAATCTGCGGGGACAGGGTATTCAGCTAGGCCAGTTTACCGATCAGCTAGACGGCACCGCTGACGGTCAGTTTCAGCTTTCCGGTAGCCTCAACGATCTAAGTCTGGTGGGCATTCAGGCTGAAGGAGATGCGGCCCTACAGCTCGCCGCAGGTCGCTTAAATGTAGATGCGGCTTTAGCCAATGGCTTTTGGGATGCCAATATTCGCGGCAGTGGCTTAGAACTCAGCCAGTTTGCCTCAGCCCTGCAGGGTCGCGCCAGCGGTCAGGCTCAGGTTTCTGGCAGCGTTACAGACTTTAGCTTAGCGGCGATTCGAGGCCAGGGAGATATTGCGGTGCAGTTGGCCTCAGGTCAGCTCGATGCCGATGTCTCTCTAGCCAACGGTCTGTGGAACGCGGATGTGCGCAGCGGCGGGGTTGGCTTAAATCAGTTCGCCTCGGCCCTGCGGGGCGATGCCAGCGGTCGAGTACAGCTTTCCGGCAGCGTTGACAATCTCAGCCTGGCGGGCATTCGGGCACAGGGAAACGTAGCTCTCTCACAGGGATTGGCTAGCTTTGCGGGCTACTCGGCCCAGCTCAGGGATTTAGCCCAGCCCCTGACAGCCACCCTCTCCTGGGATGGCAGCCAGATCAATATTGCCCAAGCCAGCGGGGCCGGGCTGCAGGCCAGCGGCACGATTACGCCTCGCCTTAGCGGCGCCAACGCCCCGGCGATCGCCAACATCGATCTCAACTTGCGCACTGACGATTACCCGCTACAGGCCCTACCCGTCAATCTGCCCCAATTTGTTGCTTTAGGCGGACGGGCCGACTTTCAGGGACGGCTTTCGGGCACTCCCAGCAATTTGAATCTGCAGGGGGATTTGGCTCTTTCTGACTTAGTAGTAAATGAGCTAGCCTTTGATCCACGCCTAGTAGGGGAAATTAGCCTGACCAACAGCAACCAGTTCAACCTGGCGCTGC
Source organism: Sphaerothrix gracilis Ecp01 (assembly GCF_030405905.1). NCBI lineage: Bacteria > Bacillati > Cyanobacteriota > Cyanophyceae > Nodosilineales > Nodosilineaceae > Sphaerothrix > Sphaerothrix gracilis. Next base: position 160,358 of record NZ_JASATW010000008.1, on the reverse strand, counting down.
TGGGGCCAGAAGATCAAATCCAGGTAGACTATCGCCTCAGCGATCGCAATTTGAACTTTACCGTGGAGCTAGACGAGGCGATCGCGCTGGGCCGGACGACCGAAGACGACCTGCTGCGGGTCGAAATTGAAGACTTCCCGCTGGTAGCGCTAAATCTCCCCCCCGGCGGCATTGCCAATGTCGGTCAGATCAGCGGTCGCATTGACGAAGCCCTGCTGGTCATCGATCTACAAGAGCAGGATTTTGTAGCTGAGTTTAATGTTGATCAGCCGGGGATCGGCTATATCACTGCCGATCGCCTGACCGGACGAGTCGCCTACGAGAACGGCGTGGCTCAGCTAACAGGGGCACGTCTCCTGCGAGGGGAGAGCGAATATTTGCTCAGCGGTCGCTATGCGCCGGGGGTAACGCCGACGCTGCTAGCTGATATAGAAGTCACCCAGGGCAAAATTCAAGATATTTTGGCGGCGCTGCAAATTTCTGACTTTGCTGATTTTCGGCGGGGCTTCCGGGCACCGTTGGGCGCAGAACTTTCGCCCGAACAGGTGCAAGCTTACCTCGCAACTCAGCCCGCCGGAAGCGCTAACGCTTCTCTCCTGCGGCAGCTTCAGCGCTTTTCTGAAATTCAAGCCCTAGAAGATATTGAAGCCGCCGAAGCCGCCGCGGCTCCCTTCCCGCCCCTGTCGGAACTGACGGGCACTTTTACCGGCCAGGTACAGCTCGCTAGCTCGTCCCAGACGGGGATAGACGTTGAATTTGACCTGACAGGTGATCAATGGCGCTGGGGCAATGACTATGCCATTGACGAAGTGGTGGCCCAAGGGGAGTATTCAGACGGCATTTTGATGCTGAATCCGGTGAGTCTGCGATCGCTAGAAGAGGATATCTTCCTCAGCCTGGTAGGCGATGTGGCCCTGAGAGACGCAGATGCCGAGCGCCGCACGCTAAACCTGACGGCTGAAAATCTGCCTGTTTCCCGGCTGCGCCGCCTGATAGGACGCCTGCCAGTGAGCCTAGATGGCAGACTTGACGCCACCGCTAGCTTGACCGGCAGCCTACAGGATCCGCAGTTGAGAGGCACCGTTACCTTAGAAGACGGCGAAATTAACGATCGCAGTATTGCCTCGGCTAAGGCCGACTTTATTTACAATGAAGCCCGCTTTAACCTGATTAGCCGCGTCGTGGTAGAAGAACCCGATCCGCTAGTGGTGACAGCCAGTTTTCCCTACCGTTTCAACTTTATGACGGTATACCCTGACAGCGATCGCTTTGAGGCCAGTGCGCAGGTTAGCGACGAAGGACTGGCCCTGCTCAATCTTTTCACCCGGCAGGTAACTTGGGAATCAGGAGACGGCGAGGTGGAGTTTGATGCCGTTGGCGTGTGGCCTGACTACTCTCCTTTTCCGCTCATTACCAGCATTACGGGACAGGCTCAGGTGGAAAATGCCACGCTCAGCTCTATCCTGCTGCCTGATGAAAACCTGACTAACTTCTCAGCCCTAGCTAGCTTTGAAGGTAATCAAATTGTGGTGCAAAATCTATCAGGCGATTTGAGCAACGGGCAGGTGACCGGACAGGGCGTCTTCCCCTTGCTCGTTCCCATTACAACTGATCCTGACATTGAAGATTTTCAGCCCGACGTCCCTGCTGCTCAGCAGCCCTTGGCGATCGCCCTAGAGCAGCTGGCGATCAACTTCAAGGGGCTTTACAGCGGCAACGTGGAAGGAACAGTCGTGCTGGGCGGCAGCGCTTTGGCTCCCCTGATTGGCGGCGAGGTGCTGCTCTCAGATGGCCGCGTCTTCTTGCCAGAAAGAGGCGGCGCGGAAACTGCCAGCACCAGCAGTGTTGAATCTCAGGCCGCCGCAATTGTTTCACCGCCTCAGCTCAGCGATTTGGAGCTGACTTTAGGAGACGATATTCAAATTGTGCAGGGCAATCTGCTCAACTTTATTGCTGAAGGCACGCTGACGATTGACGGCACCTTCAGTAATTTGCAGCCAGATGGCATTATTTCTCTGCCGCGCGGTCGCGTCAATCTCTATACGACCCAGTTCCGCGTTGTCGGTGATGACAATACGGCGACTTTCTCTCCCGGTCAAGGGCTAGATCCGGATCTGAATGTAACGCTACAGACCTCGTTGCAGGAGGCCAACGCTCCCGGATTTACGTTTGCCGATAGCACCCCTTACCCACCCTCTGAGCGCAGCGAACCGCCAACCGAGCTGCTAGGACTCAACCAGGGTTCTATCCAAACTATTCGGATTCGAGCTGAGGTCATGGGGCCAGCTAGCCAGCTCAACAGCAACGTAGCTGACAATATCGTGCTTTCCAGTTCTCCCCCCCGTAGCGAAGGCGAAATTCTAGCCTTGCTGAGCGGCGGCTTTGTCAGTGCTTTAGAATCGGTCGGCTCTGGCGGGGGGGATGAGTTTCAGGGGTTGGTGACCCTGGCCGGCAGCGCCTTCTTGATTGCCGTGCAGGATACGATTGGCAGTGCTCTCAGCCTCAGCGAGTTCAGGCTATTTCCAGCTAATAGCTCGTCGGCCCAAGAAACCGGGGGCAGTCTTGAATTGGGAGCAGAAGTTGGCTTTAACCTTTCTAATAATCTTTCAGCCTCGCTGCTGAAGATTGTCACTGCGGACGATCCACCCCAGTTCAATCTGCGCTACCGCATCAGCGATCAGTTTACCCTCAGGGGCACAACCAGCTATGAAGACTTTAACGAACGTTCTGGTCTGCTCTTAGAATTTGAAAACCGCTGGTAGCCTCATCTGGCTCAGCTAGCAGGATCCAAAGCCTAAAATTGCAGGCTCTGCTGATAGCCTGTTGGCTTAAACCTAGAATTTACCCGCAGCCAGGCTTTATACAAGCCGGGCTGGATTAGCTAGCTGAGAGGGATTTAACCGGGCGAGCATAGAGCACCTCTTCAGAGGCGATCGCAAAATTTTCATCCATCCACACTAGGGCCGCTTGCACCACTTCGCCTTGGGCAAGCGTGACTAAGGAAAAATTCCGCAAACAGGTCGTTTCCGTTTTAATGATCCGGGGCACGCTGGCGGCATTCAGATAGACAGTGCCAGAGCGATCGCGCACTAAGCGCTGGCGCAGCCGCTCCTTGTTGTGACGCAGGCGGTGATGCATGTGGCCGAAGGTAACGAGCGGTACCTGCTTGCCCATTTCCTGTGCTGAGGCGATCGCCGCTGCCAGATCCGGATCGCCATAGTCGCCGCCCACCGGATTCCAGTCTTTGCCGCAGAGGTCTTCGGGCGCAGCCCCTAGCCCCGCCGGGCCGCAGTGACCCACAAAAATCAGTTGCTCATGTTCGGTCTGCTCTACCTGCGATCGCAGATGGGCAGTTGAAGCTTCTAAGCTTGCAATGCCGTAGCGCGCTTGATAAAACTGACTGACGTGCTTCCACTTAGACCCACCCCAGCTAAAAGGGCGACCGCCAATCAGACTGAGATTCAGCTGGGGCAGTTCCAATTTGCCGTACCCAATGTGAGCCGCTCCGAGCAAATCGAGCTGCTGCTGCACCCGATCTTCTAGGGCGCGATCGTAGGGACACTTTTTGCGGCCCCATTCCGTGGCGCTATACCAGGCATCGTGATTGCCTAAAACAACGGCTTTGGGGAGCTTCAGCGCCGCGATCGCCCGCACCACTTCCACAGCCTCATTGCCAAAGTCTCCCACCAGCAGCACCAGATCGACACCAAGATGCTGGAGAGCGGTGGCGTCATCGGCTTCCCACTGATCGTGAACATCTCCGACAACAGCAATGCGAGTGGCTTTGGCGGATGGTGGCTTCAGGCTAGTCATGCAAGTTCTTTCAGTATTCCCTTTGTCTAGGATAAAGGGCAAAGTCCTAACCTAGAGCAAGCGCTCGCTCAAAGCCTTAGTCTGACTGAATCGGCTGGGCTGTTTTAGGGCAGCGAATTTGGGATGCCTCTAAAGTGGGCACTGCCGGAGGCACTGTAGAAGCCGTAGCAGTTTTGCAAATGCCGTCTAGGGTGTCTCCATCGGCACTGACGACATAGACGGCTGCGGTGTAGCTAACTAGCTCAGGCTGCTGGGCCACAGCGATCGCCACTGCTTTTCCAGGATCTGTAAGCATGATTTCATAGCGATACTGATCGGTAGCGGTGGGTAAATTGGCATCTAGTGTCTCAATATCTGTAGCAAACTCTCCGGTTTCTAGGTAGTAAGCTGTTTGAGCTCGGTTGAGGGTACTGAGAATGGTCTGACCCTCTGCCGCCAGTGCCTGCTCGACAGCGCCGTCTGAGACGGCTTCGTCGGCTCCCCCACAGCCAGCCAGCAGCGCCCCAGCTAAAACCCCCGGTAAGAGACAGTATTTGCGGTTGACTCTTAAGAATTGTCCTATTGCCATAGTGCCAGTCAATTTACTTGCTAAAAATCATATCTAGGGCGACCTCATCCCCAATAATAAAAAGGTCGCTGCTCCTGTTTAGCTGAAGCCGATGTCTACTACTTCCCCCGCGCTGCTGATTTTTACTGATTTAGACGGCACCCTGCTAGAGTCTGAAACCTACAGCTACGCAGCGGCCTGTCCTTTGCTAGAACAGCTTAAGACTGAAGCAATTCCGGTAATTCCTGTCACCAGCAAAACCCGCATCGAAGTTGAAACCCTAATTCAGCAGCTCTCGCTTCAAACTCCCTTCATCACCGAAAACGGCAGCGGCATTTTCATCCCAGCCGACTATGGCGCTTTTGAGCTGCCGCCGGAGGCTGAACCTGCGGGCAGCTACCATCTGCTACAGCTCGGTTGCGCCTACGTTATGGCCAGAGCCGGACTGAAGGCAGTAGCCCAGTCTATTGGCCGTCCGCTGAAAGGATTTGGCGATCTCTCCATAGAGCAGATTCAGCAGCTTACCGGACTATCCGCTCAGGACGCCAAAGAAGCCAAGGCCCGCGAGTTTACCGAACCATTTCTGACCCCCAAAAACGTAGCCACAGCCGATTTAGAAGCCGCCGCAGCTGAGATGGGCTTTCAGGTCGTCGTGGGCGATCGCTTTTCTCACCTCATTGGCAGTGAGGCGGGCAAAGGGGTAGCAGTACTCAAGCTCAAAGCGCTCTATCAGGCAGCTATGCCGCATCGACCCATCACCACGCTTGGTTTGGGCAACAGTCCCAACGACATCGACCTGCTGGCAAACGTCGATATTGCCGTTGTCATTCCCGGAGCCGATGGTCCCCATCCACAGCTCAGGGATTGCGGCTGGCAAATCGCTCCGCAGCCGGGAGCGACAGGCTGGGCGATCGCCGTTGCGGAACTCTACAAAACCTGGCAGCAGCAAGTCTAAAGAATACACCAGCCCCATCAGCAGCTTGCTGCTACCAGTCGCTAGCTCGCCAGTCAACCCCCCCTATTCATTTTTGGTGAAAACAACTATAATTCTAAATAGTTCAAATCATGGACTTCACAAAAAAGTCGAGTATCTAGTGTTTACTACAGCAACGCCAAAACTGAGTCCTCTCCCCTCATCGACTGACTTATTTGCCGCGATCGAAACCCTGAAAAAAGACCTGAATGCGGTGATTCTGGCCCATTATTACCAAGAGCCAGATATTCAAGACGTGGCCGACTACATTGGGGATTCTTTGGGGCTATCGCAAAAAGCGGCTAGCACAGATGCCGATGTCATCGTGTTTGCTGGGGTTCACTTTATGGCGGAGACTGCCAAAATTCTCAACCCCGACAAGCTGGTTCTTTTACCTGATCTTAATGCGGGCTGTTCTTTAGCAGATAGCTGCCCGCCCGCTGAATTTGCTCAGTTCAAAGCTGCCCATCCCAACCACTGGGTAGTGTCTTACATCAACTGTACGGCTGAAATCAAAGCGATGAGCGACATTATCTGTACCAGCTCTAACGCCGTCAAAATTGTCAATCAGATTCCACCTGAGCGGCCTATCATCTTTGCTCCCGATCGCAATCTAGGTCGCTATGTCATGGAGCAAACCGGGCGGGAGCTGCTGCTGTGGCAGGGAAGCTGCATTGTACATGAGACATTTTCTGAAAAGAAAATTGTGCAGCTACAGATGGAGTATCCGGAGGCCGAAGTCGTGGCCCACCCCGAATGCGAGGAGCCTGTGCTGCGGCAGGCGCAGTTTATTGGTTCTACCACCGCCTTACTCAAGTACGTGCAGCAAAGCGCCAAAGACCAGTTTATTGTCGCCACTGAGCCTGGCATTATTCACCAAATGCAGAAGCAGGTATCCCGTAAGCTGTTTATTCCGGCTCCGCCCCAGACCAACTGTGCCTGCAACGAGTGCCCCCACATGCGGCTTAATACGCTAGAAAAGCTCTACTTAGCAATGAAAAATCGCCAGCCCGAAATTACGCTGCCCGAAGACATTCGCATCGCTGCTCTCCGGCCCATTCAGCGCATGTTGGAGATGAGTGCCTAGCAGCCTTGTACCTGACTGGAATCAACGTCAGGGACAGGCAGCAATGCTGCTGCTCTGACAGAGCTAGCCCTGCAAAAACTGCTTTAGCTCATCTGTCAGCCGATCGACAATGCCTGTCTTGCTATTGAGCGCAGCTTCCGCTTCGGCTTCTACTTGTTTAACAACACTAGGGGACAAATCTAGCAAATCTAGTAGGTGCTGATAGGCTCTGGCTTCTTGACTGTTGATAGGCGTTTCGCCAGGCGATCGCGCGCTAGCACTAATCACCTCATACCCTAATCTCAGCACAAGTTCTCGCTCGGCCTGGGTTTTTAGCTTGGGCGTCAGCTCATCTAGCGGAATATTTTGGATCAAATAGGCGTGCAGCTCTTCTTGAAGCTGCTGTTGCTGTTGGGGGCTATTTGAGAAGAGGCTGCTGAAGCGGTTGAGCATCAGATCCACCTCATTCCTTTCTAAGTTGCCGTCAGACCAGGCCATCGAAGCCACAAGTCGCACAATGGTCATTTGACGGGGCGAAATAGAGGGCGGGGGGGGTGGTTGCAAAGCCATAAATATGTCCTAATCCAGCACAGTCCTATGAAGCGATCGCAGGACTTGCTCACAAGCTACCATACTGGTTCTGAAGCCTGCTAAATCCTTTTAATCTCTACAGAATTAAGCCGATATTCCCCGCGCTGGCTAGTAAGCCGCACAAGTTAGCCTGCTTTACCCCCTATCCGCTAAATCTGAAAGCTGCTTGAGATTGTAGATATGAATCTTACCCTGCTCGTTGTCGATCTGAAGCCAGCCTTTGTCGGTTAGCTTATGCATGATCTTTTGCGTCTCGTCATCTGAAATATCGGTCACATCTGCCAAGTCTTCAGTGGGGATATCAAAGATATCCGTACCCTGGTCGGTGGTCTGACCGTAAGCCTCGCTGAGCATAACCAGCGTATTCGCCAGCTTGACGGCAGGGGGCTGATGACGAATTTGAAAGCGCAGATTTGTTTGCCTGAGCCGCTGCACCATGAGCTGTAACATGCGGTGGTGTAGCTGCGAATCTTTAAATAGGGTTTGAATAAAGCGCTGGGCGGAAATGCTGAGCAGCTTAACGGGGGACAAGGCAACGACATCGGTTGAGCGCGGCGACTCGTCTAAAATGGCCATCTCGCCAAAAAAGTCGCCTTTGCTAAGCACCGCTAACGTCACAAACTCGTCGCCAACGTGGCGACGCACCTTCACCCAGCCCGACTCTATAAAGTAGACGGCATTACCCCAGGCATCCTCCATCAGGACAGCCCGACCCGTCGGATATTCGTGGGTGGTTGAGACGGTTAGGAGCCAATCAATTGTTTCAGGATTGGCGGCATTAAAGAGGGTAAAAAGCTCGCTGAAAGCTTCAGGCTGCATGGGAAAAATTTAGGCTAGCGTGAACTTGGAAAAACGGTCGGTAGATATCGGTGGGCGACTTCCTTACTTATGTTGCCCCATCTCAGCCGAGACTGGGTAGCTTTATGGGAAAATCTCAGGTTTTTTAAAATTTTGACTCGGTTTCAGACTGTAGAACCTGGGCGACTGCCTGCTGAATCTGGGGTCGTAGAGCCGTGACGCAGTCAGGCCAGCCGACGACGACGGCCTGACGATGAATTAACGTCTCGGCTTCAATATCGGCTGGCCTGAACGATAAGGGAGCACCCGTCAGATCGCAGCAGGTCAGCCCGGCAGCTCTAGCTAGGGCAATTGGCCCAGTCGTGTCCCACAGCTTGACTCGGCCATTGAGATAGACATACAGACCAGCTCGGCCCTGAATCACTTCAAGCACCTTTAGGCCAAAGCTGCCGAGTGAATAAAATTGAGCCGCCGGAATGTGCGCCGCGATCGCCTCACCAAAGCGCCGCTGATCGCGATCGCCCAGAATAATCGGACAGCGTTCAGGTTCTAGCACTGCCATTTGGGGCAGTAGCGGTTCAGGCGGCTGACCGTTGAGCGATCGAAACAGGCCCCATCCCTGACCGCCCCAATAAAAGCGCTGATGCGCTGGGGCATAGACCCAACCGCAGACGGGCTGATAGTGCCGCAGCAGCCCTACCATAACGGCATAGTTCTGACGGCGATGGATAAAGTCTTCAGTGCCATCAATGGGATCAATTAGCCAAAGCTGTGGCTGTTCCTGGCCGAAAATGCGACGAGATGCCGCGTTTTCCTCTGTAATGATGCCGTCCTGGGGAAATAGAGCCGCAAACTCAGAGGCCAGTAGTTTGTCTAAGAGGCGATCGACATTGGTAACGTAGTCTTCAGCACCTTTTTCAAAAACCTGAAATTCTTGATTGGAAAACTGCTGGGCCTTTTGACCAGCGGTTCTAATCAGTGTCTGAATCTTTTCCTGCTGGTGCAAAGACAAGTCAATAGCCATAAACAAAGCCGCTATGAGGTGAGTCGTGGCGCTGCCAGCCCCACCTGTAAAACCATAAGGCAAGTCTATATGAATTCAGCCAAAAAAATGGGCTAGCCAATCGGCTAGCCCCAAAAAAGTCGGGAACGCTTGGAAACTACTGAAGTACCAGCTTGACGTTAGCGTTCTGTAGGCCAGGGCGCTTGACTTCAGCCAGCGTCTTGTTAATGGCGTACTTCTGGTTGATAGAGTTAATTAGCTCGGTCTGGTTGTGCTTCTTAGCAACGCCCCAGAGATCAGCAATCAGGTCATAGGAGCCGTCTGCATTGCAAGACCAGCCCAAATCGTACTCACCTTCGAGAACTGCAACGATGTCAGCGCGAACCCGCTGACCGTTGTAGCCACGAACGTCAGCTTCGGTCTTGACCGTAATGCCGAGATCCCGCAGAGAAGCCTTGAGAATCTCAGACTCAGTGATCTTGGTGCGTAAAGTGCTAAAGTGAGACATTCTGTTTCCTCCTGTAGAGAAATTGAGAGAGACAACGAGGTTTGAGAGTTGATACAAGTCACATCAGCCGTTGGCTAAAAGCTGTAGAACTGAGTGACGCAAACTGCTAGCTGGCGCTAGCCTTTCCTCCTGTTGGGAGCAGGAGAGAAAGCCTGTTAAAACTCCATCCGCTTGTATTCGATTTCGCGTTCTTCCCGTTCGTCGGGTGGAGTTGCAGAGCGAGCCCGCTTGCTGGCCCACTGCCGGAGGGCAGTTACCTGCTCTGCCATAGTCTTCGAAAGCGGCAGCGTCGATTTAATCGCTGCAATAATATCGAGCTGCGTAAACTCACGGTTTTGAGCAAACGCCTCATACATGGCGGCCACAATAGCCTGCTCGATTTCTGCTCCCGAAAAGCCTTTACAAACGCTGCTGAGCTGGTCGAGATCGAAGCGTGAAATATCCCGACGGCGCTTTTGCAGATGAATTCTAAAAATTTCCTTGCGCTCTTCGGTATTGGGCAGATCGACGAAGAAAATTTCGTCAAAGCGCCCTTTGCGCAGGAATTCGCTCGGTAGTCGCTCAACTCGGTTAGCGGTAGCAATGACGAAGACTGGGGAAGTCTTTTCCTGCATCCAGGTCAAGAATGAACCAAATATACGGCTGGAAGTGCCTCCATCCGAGTCAGCTGAACCCGCTCCGCCCGCAAACGCTTTATCAATCTCGTCAATAAACAGTAGGGTAGGAGAGATAGATTCCGCTGTTTTTAGCGCATTACGCAAGTTGGCCTCCGATCGCCCCACCATAGAGCCATCGTAAACCCGGCCCATGTCTAGCCGCAGCAGGGGCAACCCCCAAAGCCGCGCCGTGGTTTTTGCCACTAGCGACTTACCGCAGCCAGGAACCCCTAGAATTAGAAGTCCTTTGGGCTGAGGCAGACCATATTCTCTAGCCCGCTCCGAAAAAGCATTGGAACGCTGCCTGAGCCAGTGCTTGAGAATATCAATGCCGCCAACGGAATCGATAGTCTCATCCTCTTCAATGTATTCTAAAATACCATTGCGGCGAATGAGCTGCTTCTTCTCTGAAAGGACAATATCAACTTCGCCTTCAGTGAGCTTGCCGGTCATGACGCGCGACTTGCGGTAGACCTTCTCCGCTTCATCGCGAGTGAGTCCCAAGGCTGCTTTTAGCAGTTTCTCTCGTACCTCGGTGGATATGCTGGTACTCTTTGCCTGATCTAGCTCCTTGGAAAGTACCTGATTCAGCTCCGACATGCTGGGCAGCGGATAGTCAAGTACAACAATCTCCTTTTCTAGCTCAATGGGGACTTCTTGAACCGGAGACATAAGGATGATGGTTTTCTGAGAACCGCGAAAGCTGCTAATCGCATCGCGCAGGCAGCGGGTCACGGCTGGAGAATCTCGAAAGGGATGCAAATCCTTGAAAACGTAGATGCCGGGTTCGCGCTGCCGCATGACCCACTCCACAGCGGCTTCGGGAGAAACCGTGTTGTTGTGCTGGGTGGCCGTGCGAGGCTGACCGTGCTCCACAATACCGTGGGTCATTGTCCAGGTATAGAACCGTCGCTGAGGCCGCTGCTGTTGCGCCAAGGCTGCGATGGTTTGCTCAGCTCGCTCTTCTTCAAATGTGACTAAATAAATTAGAGGATACTGGGCCTTTACTAGAACACTAAGTTCTTCTCTCATAACCATCGCCCCTAGAGACAATACCAACTAATTGAAAACCTAGCTGAGAATTTTGGAAAAATCTGATACGTAAGTAGCAGTTACGCCTAGACTACGAATAAATTTGATTAACTCTCAGACTAGATACGAAATATTTCGACCTTCAGTGAAACCTTAGCCGCCCAATGGGTCAACGCTTACCTGATCTGCCGTCTTCAGCAGGGAACAAGCTCGCCACCGTCAGGAGAATGAGAACTGGGAGAACTCGATACTAAACCCTGCACTGCCTCAGATAGTCCTTCATCCTCGACGGCAGGCTGACTGGCAAGTGAAACTAAGTCCCCGTCACGCACTACAACTGAGGTGGTGCACTGCGGACAACTGTAAACCTGATGACTGTGACCATCAAGGCCGTCCGAAATGTTATCGACTACTTCAGAATGGGCGAGGTAAAAATCAAGGGCCCGCTCAGCTATAGCAGACATCGCCTCTCCATCAAGGGCAGACCGAACCCTTAATTGACGATGCAGGTCTGGAGAAATATAGAGTGTGACCTTTTGCTTATCTGACATATTGCTCTTAAATAAGGAGTCCCCGGGTATGAATGACACAATAGCGGCTTTTTTTAGATGCTGTCAAGACGGCAAAGCGTTTTGACGTCAACAATGAAACATTGCTTTACATGGCCGTCTAAATTGCGGGGCAAATGGTAGCGGTACTAGAAATGACCTCTAGCTAGAGAAATAGTTAAGGGAAAAGCTTTCTCCTTAACCAAATGATTAACTTATGCAAAGGATTGAGTTGACCAATAAGAGGATCGCTATTCTGGATGAGGTGAGGCAATAGCTTTAGCGATCGCTAAAGAATGTTAAGTCCTTAACTATTAGGGTTCATCAGCGGGCAGTCTCTTTAGTAAGAGCTGTCTCGTCAGCGATTTGTGCGTTTAGAAAAACCGGGTGTTTGCTCCCGATGCCCCAAAAATTTTTAAAGCAATTGTCTACAACTTCTTCAGTTTCCCAGCAATTTCAGCAAAAATTTCTCGCCTGCGATCGCAGCGTCTCTAATCCGCTTTATTCTTCTGTTCAAGCTTTGTTAGCGCTACAGCAGTACCAGGCTGCTTTTAACACGGCAGAGGCACTTCTGAGTGAAGGAGCCGATGATGAGGAGATCTGGTATCTGCGCGGTGATGCGCTGGCAAATCTGGGCCAATATCACGAGGCGATCGCCAGTTTTCAGCGAGCCTTGGCTTTCAGCGCCAGCGTTTCAGAAGCCAGCGTTTCAGAAGCCGTCTGCTGGCTACACTTAGATCAACCTGGCTCAGCCCTGGCCGCTTGCGATCGGGCTTTGAAAACTGCCCCTAAGCAAGCCCAAGCCTGGCTGTTCAAAGGGGTGGCGCTGCACCGGCTAGGCCAGATAAATGAAGCCTATCGCTGCTACAACCAAGCTCTTAAGTACCAGACCGCTTAGCTACAGCTGGGGTTTGACCCAGGATCTGCGCTGCGGTATTGCCTAAAGCAGTCCCGCAGCCTGCCCCAAACCCGGTATGCTGCAAAAGATGAGTACTGCTGAGAGGTCGTGGTTGCGGTGACTGTAAAGTCAATCGCTACCGAAGCTGCCTATTGGCTTAATTCTGGTGTGTTTTTTCTGGCGCGATCGCCCCAAGCTAATGTCCCTTCGACTCAATTTGGCTGTCAACGGCACCCTGATGCGCGGTTTAGCGCTGAATAAAAATCTGCTTGCTGTTGATGCTGAGTTTGTACGGGAAGCGAAAACAGAAGCGGTCTATCGGTTGTGGTCAATCGCAGATCAGTATCCGGCGATGCAGCGAGTGGCAGCAGGCGGCGTGGCGATCGCGGTGGAGGTGTGGGCTGTTCCCCCAGCCGGGTTGGGTCAAATTTTGCTGCAGGAGCCGCCGGGGCTGGCGATTGGTAAGGTCAAGCTGGCAGATGGCGAGATCGTGCTTGGAGTGATCGGAGAAGCGATCGCCTGTGCTGGACACCTAGAAATCACTCAGTTTGGCGGCTGGCGGGCCTATATAGACTCGCTGCCAACCTGAGCGCTTGGTTCTGAGCAACTATCCGCGTAAGCTGGAAAAAATTCTCAGGTGTGACCATGCCTCAACCCAATCCAGAGTTTATGCAGGCGGCGATCGCCCTCTCGCTGGAAAGTATTCGCCACGGTGACGGTGGCCCTTATGGGGCCGTGGTGGTGAAAGAGGGGAAAATCATCGGGCGCGGCATGAATCAGGTGGCGCCGCTAAAAGATCCCACGGCCCACGCCGAAATGCTGGCGATTCGGCAAGCCTGTGAGCAGCTACAGCACTGGCAGCTTCAAGGCTGTGAGCTGTATACGAGCTGTGAACCTTGCCCAATGTGCATGGCGACAATCTACTGGGCCAAGCTCGACCGGGTTTACTATGCCAACTCCAAAGAAGATGCCAGCAACTATGGCTTCAACAGCGGCACGATTTATGAGCAGATAGCGCTGCCGATTTCTGAGCGATCGCTGCCGATGAGTCAGCTAATGCAGGACAAAGCCGTGGCTGCATTTAAAGAATGGGCTAACAAGACTGATAAGCTCACCTATTAGCGCTTTTTGGCGATCGCTACCGCATAGCAGATAACAGAATTGTGGCTGCAGACATGGTTTGCTGAAGCCGTTGATTTTTATGAGGCAGTGGCTATGAGCGGTTTGGGCGGTCTGAATAAAACGCCAAATGGGGTAGTGCTCGGCATGGTGCAGCTCCAGCTACCCAACGTAGTCACGCCTGAGCATCTCGCGGCTCAGACCCAGCGTATTTGCGATATGGTCGCTAAGGCCCGCCGCAACATGCCGACGATGGATCTGGTGGTGTTTCCAGAGTATGCGCTGCACGGCCTTTCAATGGATACCAATCCCGACATCATGTGTCGCTTAGATGGGCCGGAGGTCACAGCCTTTCGCCAAGCCTGCCGCGATCATCAAATCTGGGGCTGCTTCTCCATCATGGAATACAACCCCCACGGCAATCCTTACAATAGCGGCCTGATTATTGACGACCAGGGAGAGCTGAAGCTGTATTACCGGAAGCTACACCCGTGGGTGCCCGTCGAACCTTGGGAACCCGGTAATTTAGGCATTCCTGTCTGTGAAGGGCCCAACGGCAGCACCCTAGCCCTGATTATTTGTCACGACGGTATGTTCCCAGAAATGGCGCGAGAATGTGCTTATAAGGGAGCGGAAATCATGATTCGCACAGCGGGCTACACGGCTCCCATTCGCCACTCCTGGCAGATCACCAACCAGGCTAATGCTTTCTGCAACCTGATCGCGACGGCCTCTGTCTGCATGTGCGGCACGGACGGCACTTTTGACTCGATGGGCGAGGGCATGATTGTTAACTTTGACGGCACGCCTCTGGCAACGGGCAGCCATCGCCCAGACGAAATCATTACCGCCGAGGTGCGCCCCGACTTGGTACGCGAAGCCCGCCAGCACTGGAGCGTGGAAAACAATATTTACCAGTTTGGTCACCGGGGGTACGTGGCGGTCAAAGGTGGTGCCCAAGACTGCCCCTATACCTATATGAAGGACTTGGTCAACGGCAGCTATCGTTTGCCCTGGGAAGATCAGGTAGTCTATACCGATGGAACCTCTTGCGGCTTCCCGGCTCCAACCCGCGAGTATCAGGGGGAAGAACTCCCCTCTGAACCTGCCAAAGTCTAGGTAGAACCTATCCTGCTGCCGCTTTGTAGGCCGCCCAGCCGCCGTGGTGAGAAATATCGGGCCAGTTGTTTTCCTCGATTAGCGTTTGGGGATAGAGAAAGGCGATCGCGCTGTCGCCGTCTGCTAGCTCGATTGCTTCGGGATACATGTGAGGCGGCTCATTGTCCTTTAAATACTCGTACTGCTCAGCCGTCATCTCGTAGAGTTCGCCAGGAATGGCAATACCGTTGGCCTCGGTGGCATAGATGCCGGGGTGCCAGCCGTTGCCGACCGAGTGTAGGCGATATTTAGCAGCGGTTTTGGCCGGACGGACAAAAGTAGCAGACTGGAGATTTTGGTGGTCGGGCTGGCCGCGCAGGGCAGAACCGCAGATGAATACGAGCTTGGAATCGTCAGAACGGGTCATATCTAGATAAAGCGGGGGCGAATGGATGAGTGGCTAGTTGAGCTAGCTTTTGGACAATTCACCCTACTGTACTGGGAGAGATTGAAAATCGCATCTAGATGTAAAGAATCCTCAGTTCGCATCAGCTCGAAAAGTATAGAGAGATACAGTAACCTCTAGTTCAAGACTTTATGAATGAACAGAACCAGTTATCCAGGGGCGACAGCCGGGGATCTCGCGATTAGTTGAAACCTCGTCAAGTATGTGAGTCCTAACTCGTGTTCAATCTTTGCAGTGCCTGTTTGCCATAGAGGTTTGATGAGTGGGGCGATCGCTAGGAGCCAATCTATGCAAGAGACTAAATCAATCTCGGCCCCGGTCGCTGATTCAGAACCGGGCCTACCTGCTGTCCAGGCCAAGGGAGTGACGCTACAGTCTGTGACTAAGCGCTACGGCCCGGTGACTGCCGTAGAGAATCTGACCCTACACATTCCAGCTGGATCTTACTGCTGCCTGCTGGGACCCAGCGGCTGCGGTAAGACAACGACCATGCGCATGATTGCCGGTCACGAGGAAATCACTCAGGGGGATATTTTCATTGGGGAGACTCGCATCAATGACCTGCCACCGGCCAAGCGCAACACGGCCATGATGTTTCAGAATTATGCTCTGTTTCCTCATAAAACCGTTTGGCAAAATGTGGACTTTGGCCTGAAGATGCGGGGTCTGTCAAAAGCTGAGCGGCAGCCGCGCGTGCAGGAAATGCTGGAAACTGTGGGGCTGAGTCAGTTTAGCGATCGCAATCCGCATATGCTGAGCGGCGGCCAGCAGCAGCGGGTGGCTTTGGCGCGGGCTTTGGTGACGCGGCCCCAGGTCTTGCTGCTAGATGAGCCGCTGAGTGCTTTGGACGAGTCGCTGCGGGTGAAAACGCGGGGAGAGCTGCGCAAGCTACAGCGGCAGTTTGGTATGACCTTTATTCAGGTCACCCACAATCAGGATGAAGCTTATGCCCTAGCCGATCAGATCGTGGTGATGGATCACGGTCGTATTGATCAGGTGGGAACGCCTCAGGAAATTTTTGCTAAGCCCATTTCTCAGTTTGTGGCCTACTTTACCGGGGATAACAATATTTTTCAGGGAGAGGTCAGCCGGGTGGTCAAAGATACCCAGGGCTACCTGATTCAGCTAGCGGTGGAGGGCTTAGGAAAACTGCTGTGTCGCGGCGACTTTGCCCAGACGGGCACGCAGGCGGCCTGCTGCATTCGGGCGGATCATCTGCAACTGCGATCGCTGCCGCTAACCTCAGAGCCGATGCCTGCTACCAATCGCCTCACGGCTAAAATTACCGCCATTGAGTTTACCGGCTACATTACCCGCGTCTCCCTGATTGTGGAGAAAACCGGGGCCGAAATGTTGTACAAATCTCGCACTACTGACCTAATTGAGACACCGCTAGCCGAGGGGCAGGTTGTCTCAGTTGAATGGTCGGCTGAAGACTGCGTTTTCCTAGCTCACTAGCTGTTTGCCCCAGCTATCATCAGGTTTGCTGTTCCTACTGTTCACTTACTCGTTCCCGATTTATTCAGCTCTATGACTAAAATCTCGCGTCGGCAAATGCTCCGGACTGGCCTCGCTGCGGGGGCTTTTATCACAGCCACTCGCTGTAGTTCGGCTCCCAAAGGTACGCCTAATAACCCAGCCCCAGGACCTCAGGTGAATGCCAACAAAATCCAGGATGTCACCCTGCGACTCATTGGCACAGGCGTCTCGCAGATTAACGAGATCCGCGATCGCGCTCAGGAAGAATTGGGATTCAAGCTGGAAATGCGGGCGCTGAGTACCGAAGAGAACAATCAAATCGCCATTACTCAGCCCAAGCAGTATGACATCTTTGACGGTGAATATTTCAGCTTGCCGCTAGTCGTTCCCTCCGGTAACCTACAGCCTGTCGAAGTGAGCAGAATCAGAGATTTTGACAAGATTGTCAGCTTCTTCACCACGGGTAAATTTGATGGTATGCCAGTTGAAAACTCCCAGGGAACGGCTCCCTACAAGGTGATGTACCTCACCGGCCCAGATTCCACTGAGTTTTCAGCGACGCCGACGGAGTACGTGACGCTGATTCCCTTCCAGTACAACGCCGATACCCTAGGCTATCGTCCCGACTTAGTCACGCGCCCGATTGAGAGTTGGGGGGAGCTGTTTGACGAGGAGTTTAAGGGCAAGACCTCGATTTTGGATATTCCCTCCATCGGCATTATGGATGCGGCTATGGTAGCGGAAGCCAGGGGGCTAATGTCCTTTGCCGACAAGGGCAATATGACCCAGGCGGAAATCGATCAGATTACTGACATTCTGAAGCAGCAAAAGGCAGCGGGTCAGTTCAGAGCTTTCTGGAAGACTTTTGATGAGTCTGTCAACCTCATGACCTCCGGTGAAGTGGTGTTGCAGTCGATGTGGTCGCCTGCGGTGACTGCCGTCAAGTCTCAGGGCATCGAGTGTATCTATGCGCCACTGAAAGAAGGCTATCGCGGCTGGGGTGGAGGCGTGGGCCTGTCTCGCAATCTTTCCGGCATTGAGCTGGATGCCGCCTACGAATATCTCAACTGGATGCTAGAAGGCTGGGTAGGAGCCTTCCTGGGACGGCAGGGCTACTACAGTGCTGCGCCCGAAAACTCCAAGAAATACATGTCGGAGGCGGAATGGGCTTTCTGGTATGAAGGCAAGCCTGCGGCTGAAGATATGGTTGATCCCTTCGGTAAAACCCTGGAGAAAGAAGGAGCAATCCGCGACGGTGGCTCGTTCGATGAACGCTTCGGCAATATTGTCGTCTGGAACTCAACGATGGATGAGCAGGTCTACCTCGTCCAAAAATGGAATGAGTTTATTGCTTCTTAGCGGCGATCGCAGAATGTCTGACTGGTTCCGTTCAGGGAAAATTTCCTAGTAGCGGAACCAATTGGGTTATTATTCGTCGCTATTCAAAGTTATTTGTGTATCAGCACGTTCATCTACTGGACTGACACGTTTAAAACAGCAAAATTTTCAAAGGGCTGAAACTCTTGTATTCGGTGCGTTACGCTAGGGCTTTTCTTTTATGCCCTTCGGGCTATACAACACCCTACTTAATGCCTTATTTTCGCTGTGTTGTGACAGTACGCCTGTAGCTTGACTAGGATACGCTCAAACTGGACTAGGTATTACTGGCTGCAACTACTGGAGCAACCCGTTCGCCCATTACAGCTTTTATGGGTATGGAAAGCTGCTGTTCTGTCGGGTTTTTAACCAGAACGCTTAGCTTTTTATGACCTCTGCAGATGCTCAGACCTTAGCTGCAGCGGGCATACTTGACTAAAGCAATAGTATTTATCTCTGTGAAACGCTAAACCTATCAGTCGCAATGAGATTAAAGCAAGGCGATTGCCGTATACATAACTGTAGAGGGCTATTGGATGTATTCATAAGACGCCATTGCACTGGATTTTCATGTATTCGCGATCGCTAGGATTCTAAAAATCAATACAGTTTTCTCTAATTAACCGTTATTCTCAATGAGAAAAACTTGGCTTCAAGCAATACAGAAAAGCTGGAGTTTAAAGCTTCGCGACTTTTTGCCTATCGCAGTTTTTCTAATTTTAGGAGGGTTCGGTATATTTCATCACGAAATGTGGCGCGATGAAATACAGGCTTGGCTACTGGTGCGTGACAGCTCCTCTCTCACTGATTTTTACGAAAACTTCAAATACGAAGGCCATCCAATTCTATGGTATTTCTGCTTATTTTTAATTAAAAGTTTTACTAAGAGCTTAGCCGCTATTCAAATCTTCAACTGGCTAATTGTAACTGGAATTGTTTACCTGTTTGTTAAATACTCCCCTTTTACAAAACTGCAAAAGCTTCTATTTTGTTTTAGCTATTATCCTCTTTATGAATATGGTTTGATTGCTCGCAATTATGCAATGGGCATCTTGTTTTTGTTTTTATTCTGTATCCTGTATCAGTTTCGCAATTATCAAATACTATCGCTTTCGGTCTGTTTAGCTTTTTTAGCCAATTCGAGCACATTTGCTTTTATCCTGAGCGTTGTCTTTGGCCTACTGGTCGCGTTTGATTTAATCAGCAGTTATGGGCTTAAGCCTCTATTTGATAAACATAGGTGGCAGCTTCCTATCAGCGGATTTATTATCCTTAGCGGCTGGGTATTAGCTGGAGTGCCTATCTTTTGGTCAGCCCTGCAAGCTTGGTCAGGAATCGGTGATGTGGTTGAGCGAGGAACCGCTTTCTCCGGCGTTAGCACCATCAATCAGGCCAATGATTCAGGACCCGCTTGGCTAAAGATAGGTCGCGATCTATCGCGAACCTGGAATTACATTTGGGAAAGCTATGTTCCTATACCCAACATTAAAGTTGATTTTTGGAACAGCAATATTTTTGACTCAATCAGCGTTTTTTTTAGGACTTGGGGTATAGAAAACTGGCAGATTGGGGGATTTGTGACCCTCATTGCCTCTACAATTTTGTTTTTTCTGTGTCTTAGATTATTCATTGCCAAACGCCTTATACTCGCTGCCTATTGCTTGGGCAGCTTCGCAATTGCTTTTCTCTGTTTTTTATATCCCTCGCAGCTCAGGCATTATGGGCATCTGTTCTTTTTATTTCTAGGCTGCGTTTGGATTTCTAAGTATGCTATTTCTCAAACTCCGCTGCTAGGTATCAGCGGGCTGAGTCAGACCCTCGAGAAAAACTTTATCACTAGCCTTCTGATCGCCCAGGCGATCGCAGGTGTCTTTGCCTATACGGTTGACATTATCTATCCGTTTTCTACTAGCCGCGACGTGGCGGAATTTATCCAAGCCCAGGGGCTGTCGTCCCTACCCGTTGTTGGCTACGAAAAGCGACCGACGACTACGCTATCTGGTTACTTAAACAAACCGCTTTACAATCCAGGCAGCGATCAGTTTGAATCGTTTTGGACAACTCGCAGTCCTGAAGTTGAAACAGAAGATATTCTAATGGATGCGATTCGCTTGGCCCAGCAGCAAAATTCTGCAGTGCTGATAGTTGTCACTGAAGCGATTGATACGTCGGCTTTTCCGACTGTTCATAAACTAAAAAGCTTTAATGGCCCTCGCATTGTTCGCAGTGAAGGGTTTCATCTGTATCAGGTAGAGGCTCCTTAGCGGACCCAAGAGTTTTTGCTCAATAAAAGGGCAAAAATCAACAGCAGTAGGGCTTCTGTCCCCAGCAGGCTGTTCAAAGTTTGGGCATCCTCTGGCTTGAGTACAAACTGCGATCGCCATAGCGTATAGGGCACAAACTGTAGCAGCAGAATACCACCAAAAACTAGCCAGACTGACCAAGCTAACCCCTGCCACAGCCCGACTGCCGCTACGACGTTGAAAATCAGCAATAGACTGTCTAAGATCCGCCATAGTAGGGGTGTTGACAGCCAGGGAGTGCCCGTCAGCCCCAACATGTTGCCGATATGAACAGCCGCGCCGTAGAGCAGGGCGATCGCGATGATCTTGGCATAGAGAGCTGTCCAGAAATGCTGTAGAGCTGCTTCAAGGGCGTTGTTGATAGACATATTTTTAGCGCCTCCAGCAGATGTAACTAGCTGAATTGATCTTTTGCCCTAAGCTTAGCTAGAAGACTGAGAAGATTTAGGGAAATCCATCATGGCTACGTCTCAAACTGCCGATAACTGGATTCTCAAAGTGACGTTACTGCTTGCCAGCACCCTGACGGTGATGTCTGGAGCAACGATTGCTCCTTCACTGCCAGCCATGCAGGCTCACTTCAGTGATGTTGCTAACGCGGAGTTTTGGGTCAGGTTGGTGCTGACAGTGCCAGCTTTGTTTATTGTCATGGGTTCTCCTGTGGCGGGGCAACTGGTAGATAGTGTTGGGCGCAAGCCGCTGCTGATTGGCTCGGCAGTTCTCTATGGTATGGCGGGCGCGTCGGGGCTTGGCTTAAATTCGCTGTTTGCCATTTTGGCGGGGCGGGCGCTGCTGGGCTTGGCAGTGGCGGGGGTGATGGTGAGCGCCACAACGCTGATTGCCGACTATTTCAGCGGCGATCAGCGAGCTAACTTCATGGGATTGCAGGCGGCGTTTATGGGGTTTGGCGGCGTGCTGTTTCTGACGGTGGGCGGCTTTGTGGCAGATTTGAACTGGCGCTTACCATTTTTAATCTATCTGTTTGCCTGGCTGCTGCTGCCGACAATGGGGCTGACGCTGTATGAGCCGCAGCGCGATCGCCTGGGTGCGCAGGGAACGGGCGATCGCGCCAGTGTCTCGCAACTGCCTGTCAAGCTGCTAGTTTTAATCTACGGCTCGGCGCTGCTGATGCAGATTATCTTTTATCTAATTCCGGTGCAGATGCCGTTTTACCTGCAGCAGCTTACGGGGGCAAATGCCAGTCGCAGCGGCTTGGCGATCGCGTTTTCAACCTTGTTCAGCGCGCTAGCTTCGATGAACTATGGCCGGATCAAGCGGCAGTTTAGCCATATCAGCATTCTGGCGATCGCCTTGGGGCTGATGGGCTTAGGCTATATGGGGATTGGTTTGGTGAGTAATTATTGGCTGATCTTGCTAGTGCTGATTCCAGCGGGGTGCGGTCTGGGTCTGCTGATGCCGAATCTGAGCGTATGGACGGCGACGGAGGTGGCCGATAGCCTGCGCGGGCGGGCGCTGGGGGGCTTGACGACGTTTTTCTTTTTGGGACAGTTTTTGTCGCCAATTGTGAGTCAGCCGGTGAGTCAGGCGGTGGGACTGACAGCGACCTATGGATTGGCGGGAGTAGTTTTGGCGGTGCTGAGCGCGATTATTTGGACTTCGCGGCAGCGGATTTGCCGTTTGGTGCAAAGCGCGGCAGGGCAGGCATGAGTGGGAAAGTACCTGTCCACCCTTCGGCTTACACCAGATAAAGCAGCTCAGCTTCGAGTCGTGCGGCTAATTGTTCGGGTCGCTGCAGCAGCAATCTGCATTAGATAGGAAATGACCGCATTTGGGCGATCGCGTTAACAATGATGTGACTTAACAGACTTTGGCGATGTAGTCGTCGATCAAGCAGCTTACGAAAAATACTTACAAGTAAAAAGATTTGAGAAACTCAGCTCTTCGTATCGAGTCAGGTCTTTGATAAATGCTTGTGACGAGGCGAAAGTAAAGCCATGCAGCGGTAAAATGTCAGGGCTATGAACAATACAACCCATGACATTGTTGCTAAACTCTGGAATCTTTGCAACATCCTCAAGGATGGGGCAATCGTTTATCACCAATACGTAACTGAGCTGACGTATCTCCTTTTCTTGAAGATGGCGAAGGAGACTGAGATCGATCATCAGCTTCCAAAGGGATACCGATGGGATGATTTGGAGGCTTACGACGGCACTGAACAGCTTGGATTTTACAACAAACTTCTAGCGCATCTGGGCAGCGAAGGCTCCGCGATTGTTAAGGAGATTTTTGCTGACGCTAGCACTAACATCAAAAAGGCCAACACCCTTAACACCCTCGTTACTGAAATCGATAAACTCGACTGGTACAACGCCAAGCAAGAAGGCATGGGTGATATCTATGAGGGACTGCTAGAGAAAAACGCAAATGAGTCTAAGGCAGGAGCCGGACAGTATTTCACGCCACGGGCACTAATCGACAGCATGGTACACGTGATGCGCCCAACTTTGAAGGATGTGATTCAAGATCCGGCGGCAGGCACGGCAGGCTTCCTAATTGCAGCGAATCGCTATATTCGCAAGCACGAAAATCCTGCTAGATGGACGCCAGCACAGAAAAAGAAGTATGAAACTAATACCTTCTATGGCATGGAATTTGTACCCGATACGTTTCGTATGGGATGCATGAATCTAATGCTGCACGGCATCGAGTCTGATCCGGCGAAGGCGGGTATGCGTTGCGGAGATACGCTGTCACCTGAAGGGCAAGCCTTGCCGCCAGCATCGCTGATTCTGACAAATCCGCCTTTCGGCAGTAAGAAGGGGGGCGGAATCCCGGACCGTCCAGATTTTGAGTTTCCGACCAGCAACAAGCAGTTGTGCTTTTTGCAGCACATTTACCTTGGGCTGAAGCCAGGAGGACGGGCAGCCGCCATTTTTCCGGATAATGTGCTGTTTGAAAGTAATGTGGGGCGTCAGATCCGTCAAGATTTGATGGACAAATGCAACCTCCACACGATTTTGCGTTTACCGTCAGGTATTTTTTACGCTCAGGGAGTGAAAACCAATGTGCTGTTCTTTACTCGTGGCAAAAAGGTGACTGGTAATACGAAAGAAGTTTGGGTGTATGACTTACGCACCCATGCCCCTCAGTTTGGTAAGCGAACCTCTCTTACCCGTGATTATTTTGAGCCGTTTGAAGGAGCGTTTGGTGATAATCCGCTGGGGAGTGCGGCCAGTCTTGCCAAGCGTAAAGATGAAGGGGAAAGTGGAAAATTTCGCAGGTTTTCGCGAGAGTGGATTGCTGAGCAGGGCGATAACTTAGATATCACCTGGCTAAATGGCGATCGCGAAGAGGAAGAGGAAGAGCTGCCCGATCCCGCAACTCTGGCGAAAGAAGCTATCACTGAGTTAGAGGCTGCTTTGGCGGAATTGCACGGCATCTTGAAAGAACTGGGTGAGGAAGTCGATTAGGAGGTAATAGCCATGATGGAAAGCATTAAGGTACGCCAACGAACTGGTCAAGATGGCGTCTTGCATCTGGATATTCCGGTCGGGTTAGCTGACCGAGATGTAGAGGTTATGGTGATTTACCAAGCTGTTCAATTGGATACTCTTACCGAGTTGTCCCTGGCAGATCTCTACGGCATTTGTGCAGATGATCCGATCAGGATTGATGAGTCGGGCGTGGCGGATGCGCTAGACGAAGACTTGGCAGGAGCGTTTGAGTAAGCATGCGCTATCTGCTGGATACCAATGTCTGTGTGGTGTATCTGAATGGTCGCTCATCATTGGTGCGCGATCGCTTGCTGGCTACGCCTACTGAGGAGATTGCGGTTTGCTCGGTCGTGAAGGCTGAACTATTTTATGGTGCGTTTCGGAGCAACAACCCAAAACGGACGCTGGAGCGACAGCAGGCATTCCTATCTTGTTTTGTCTCGTTGTCGTTTCAGGATGAGGCAGCTTTGTTGGCAGGTGAGATTAGGGCAAAGCTGGCCAGTGCAGGAACTCCGATTGGGTTTTATGATTTGCAGATTGCCGCGATCGCTGTGGTAAACAATCTGACTTTAGTGACTCACAATACGCGAGAGTTTGAGCGTGTTGATGGGTTACAGCTTGAAGATTGGGAGGCTGCAATTTGAGTAATCTTCCAGAAAATTGGGTCAGAACTACTTTCGGAAGTATCTGCGATGGTGGTCAATATGGGTGGACGACTAGAGCTTCAGATCAGGGCTCTGTTAAATTTCTACGCACTACTGATATTACTAAAGGTGAAATTGATTGGTCATCGGTACCATACTGCCAAGAAAATCCGGTTGATATACTTAAAGACAGGCCCATTTGGAAGTTCACTTCACAAGTCTGATTACATTGAAAACGGTGTGCCAGTAATTAATCCTATGCATATTAATTCTGGGCGCATCGTACCAACTAATGAGATGACCGTTTCTGAGGAAAAAGCTGACGCACTTCGTGAATATATTTTACAAAAAGGGGATATAGTTTTTGCGCGACGGGGAGTAATGGGGCGTTGTGCTGTAGTTAGAGAAGAAGAACAAGGGTGGCTTTGTGGCAGCGGTTCAATGATCATCCGCGTAAATAATCGTATTTTGCCAGATTATTTGCAAATAGTTTTATCAAGCCCGGACATCGTAAATGCTTTGGAAGCAAATGCAGTTGGCTCGACGATGACCAACTTAAATCAAAAAATACTTCTAAACCTAATAATACCAATCCCGAATATACCTATACAGCGGGCAATAGTTAATCAATCTAATACTCTGCTGGCTCATACTAACTCCCTGGGAAATCAACTCCAAAGTACTCTCGCTAAAGTGGAGAGACTAATATCTTCAACGCTCAAAAAAGCTTTTCTTGGACAACTTTGTTCCCAAAATATTGGAGATGAGCCAGCGGCTGTTCTTCTTAAAAAAATTAAAGCTCAAAGAGTTCAGCTAGAAGCTGAGCGTAAAGCACAGCGTACGATTCGACGTTCAGTCAAAAAGACAAATAGAGTCTCTATGGCAACTCCCACAGATTATCTTGAAAGCCTCTCATCTACTTTCGTAAAATCAGGAGAAATAGACATCCGTAAGCTATTCGATCAAGCGGGTTTTAGACCGGAAGAAGTTATAGAGTTCTATGAGGCTTTGCGAGTTTCCCCTGAAGTTCGCAGTGCCTTTGAAGAAGTGCGGCAGGCCCTACCATCGCAAGAAGAACAGCTAGAAATCCAAATAACAGACGAGACAGCATCAGAGAACGGTAGATTTCGCCTAATCTATCTTTGGCTGGAAGAATTCAAAAACCTCGTTGACTACACAGTCCGTTTTGATGATTCACATAGCATAGACATCGTGTTGGGTTGGAACGGTACGGGTAAATCTAATCTGTTTGAATCTTTAGTCGTAATCTTTCGAGACTTGCATGATTGGTCAAATGGTAAAACATGGGATAAGAACTCAATTAAAGGTTTTTGTCTGCGTTATGAAATTAGGGAGCAGATAGTAGAAATCACATGGCATCCTGAAGAAATGCGAAGTCCACTCCTAAAGGTTGGCACTTTTCAGGAAGGTTTAGAAGAAATCAAAGAATTCAAAAAGATAGCTAAAAGTAAACTGCCTCTGCCAAGATTTGTTTTTGGCTACTATTCAGGCCCAACTAATCGTCTAGCGGGGCACTTCTTGCCTATGAATCAAAGGCACTATAATAGGCTGAGAGATGCGACCTCTGACGATCCAAAAACGCTTTCTAATTTGCTAGAAGAGAGAAAGTTCTTTTGTGCGGAGAATCATCATGCTAAGTATGTTTTGTTAGCGTTTTTCCATAAAGAAGACCCTGCTATCAGCGAGTTCCTCGAAAAGCGATTGCGAATTGTTGGTTTTGAGTCAGCACTGTTTGTGATTCGCAAGCCCCGCTGGGCAAAGTCAGGAGCTAAAGCAGACGACTTTTGGGGTGCTAGAGGTGTGATGCGAAGAGTCCTGGAACGGCTTCGACGGTTTTCGATCGCTCCAATGGTAGTCGCTCAAAATGTAAGGGAAGGATACAGTTCTCAGAACGAAGACCATTATTACTTCTTTCTACCTGACCTTCGGAGCTTGCACGCCTTTGCAGCAGAATATCAAGATGCACGCACATTCTTTCTGGCCCTTGAAAGCATAGATTTTTCAGAGTTGATTTATGACCTAAAGATTCAGGTCAAGGTACAAGCTACCAAAACAGAACAAGTAGCTATTACATTCCATGAGCTAAGCGAGGGCGAACAGCAGTTGCTGATGGTACTAGGATTAATGCGGTTTACCAAATCACATCAGTCTTTAATTTTATTAGATGAACCTGATACACATCTCAATCCACATTGGAGCGTGGATTACTTGAAGTTGCTGTCCAGCGTCATGAGCGAAGTTCCTGGCGATGAGTCAGAGGAGCAAAAAACAAGCCAAATTCTCATGTCAACACACGACCCGCTTGTGATTGCGAGTCTATTAAAGGAACAAATCCATCTCTTAAAGCGCGATTGGCAAACTGATGCATGCATATGGGAGCAACCCACCGTCAATCCTCGTGGATTAGGCTTCACAGGCATCTTAACAAGTGAGATGTTTGGGATGCGGAGCGACTTAGATGAAGAAACGCTGACTGATTTAGACAATAAGGTTCGTTTAGTTGCTCAAGAGGGTTCACTAACTCCGGAAGAGGCCGAGGAACTTGAAGAGATCAACAAGAGATTGGAACATGCTGGATTTGAGAAGGCATTTAGCGATCCCTACTATGCTGCCTTCGTTCGGGCTTGGGGGCAAAGATACAAAGACTTGATGGCTGGTACTCGCTTCATCAATTCTGAGCAGAAAGAAGAAATTGATCGTATATCACGTGAAGTTCTTGAGGAAGTATTAGCCGAGTTACAGGCAGAGGCGACTAACTGATGCGCTGGGTTGATATCGATAGGCTAGAAATTCCAGATCACTGGGAAGAGACAGCAGAAGCTGCACTTAATGACTTGCGGAATGAAATCGAACAAGCAGAGCAACAAGCTTTAGCTGACGGCAAAGATGCCCAAGGCGTAAAAAAAGCGCGAAAGGATGCAATCACCGATGGCTTAAAGAAGTCGTCTCGCCCTGATATTTGGAGAAGGTTAGCCCCTCACTTATCAGCTCTTTCAAATGGGAAATGCTGGTATTCTGAAAGCTTGAATCCAGGTTCGGATAAAGATATTGATCATTTTCGTCCAAAAAATCGCGTTGACGAAGATCCCAATCATGAGGGTTACTGGTGGTTAGCTTTTCACTGGAAAAACTATCGTTATTCCTGTCAGTGGTGTAATCAGCGCCGAGTAAATACACCTGGCGGTACTAAAGGAGGAAAGTCTTATCGGTTTCCCGTCTCTGGAAGTTTCAGAGCTAGCCAAGAAACCGATGATTGGGAACTAGAGGATATAGATTTACTCGATCCAACCGATCCCGGTGATTGGAAACTTCTAACATTTCGACCTAATGGTGAACCTGTCCCTGCATCAAACCCAGAAACCAGAGAATATCAAAGAGCCCAAGTATCCATTGAGGTTTACCATCTCCATTCTCAGGAACTAGTCCGAGATCGTAAGAATAAAGCTTCAGAAGTCAGGAGATTAGTAGAAGAGCTTGATACTTATTTTTCTAAAATCACAGATCCTGAGTTTAGAAGAATCTACAAAAATCGGCAAAAGGATCTACTCAGGTTGATTGACAAAGGTTCTGAGTATTCTGCAGCAGCATTGGCATATGCAAGATTCTGTGTTTATAAGAAGGGACAAGGAGATCAAGTTAAGAGAGAATGGCTAGAGACAATGCTAAATTCAAACACTTGAGTTGTAATAGTTAAGACTTTGATCAGCCCCTGCCTGAAACTTTTGGCTAAGTAAAGATAAGTAAAGAGCACCCTGGTAGCTGATAATACACGATCTTCCGCAATCTCCCATGATTCAAGCTGCCGATCGCACCTACACCGCCATAGAATATCTAGAACTCGAAACCGCCTCAGCCGAACGCCATGAATTCTTGGACGGAGTCATTAAACTCATGACCGGCGGCACTCCCGATCACAACGGAATTGCCGGGAACCTTTTAGTTGCTCTCAAGCTTGCTCTGCGCGGCAAACCCTATCGTACCTTTGTGGCCGATCAGCGTCTTTGGATTCCCGCCTGCAACCTCTACACTTATCCCGACGTCATGGTGGTGCCCCAACCGCTCCAGTTTCAAACCGGACGCACTGACACCCTCACCAATCCCTGCTTCATCGCTGAAGTCCTGTCAAAATCCACTAAAGACTACGATCGCAGCGAAAAATTTCTTGCCTATCGCACCCTTCCCGCCTTCCAGGAATATCTGTTAATTGATCAATACACTGTTCACGTTGAGCACCACGTTAAAACCTCACCCAATCAGTGGTTACTATCGGAATACAGCTCACTGGATATAACCCTTACTTTCAAAAGTTGCGATTGCCAAATGAGTATTCGTGATCTGTACGAAGATACAAGCTTGAGTAATTAAGCTATTGATTCCTCTCATCGTCTCCCCGCGTCTCCCCTTCCCCGCATCTTGCCTCAGTCTCTATCGCAACCAATCCATCCCAGCTACACCTCAACCCCCTCCAGTTCTGAGTCCGCCATCTCGTAGAGATCTTGCAGCTTCTGCAGCTTCTCCTCATCCGCCTGCCAATAGCCTCGCCCCTGCGCCTCCAGCATCCGGCCCACAATGTTGCGAAACGCCTCCGGGTTCGCCTGCCGCAGCCGCGCCGCCATCTCGGCATCAAAGGCGTAAGTTTCTGCCGCTTGGTCATACACCCAGTTGTCCTGAAACCGTGTCGTTCCGGCCCAGCCAATCAGCGCCGTCATCCGCTGGGAGATTTCGTAGGCCCCGCCCGACCCTTGATCTGCCATCGCTTCGGCCCATTTGGGATTTAGCAGCTTGGTGCGATACTCCATCCGCAGCAGGTCATCTAGCCTGCGGGGCGTGCTGTCTTGGGAAAAACTCTCGACAAAGCTAGCAGTGACTTTTCGCCCCCGCTGCTGTTCTGCCGCCTGCTTCAGCGCGCCCGTATTGGCGTAATACTCTTGAATATCGGTTAGGCCATACTCTACCGAGTCAATTTCCTGCACAATCCGATCGGTACTTTGCAGCAGCGTCTTCAGCACTTCTGGGCGGGCTTGGCCCTTATCCTGACGGCCATAGCTAAAGGCATTGCGATCGTGCCAGGTTTGGCCCAGTTCCTCACTCGACTCCCAGCTCGAATCAACGACCCGATCGTTCACCAACGAGCCATAGTCGCCAGCCGGATTAGAGAACAGCCGCGCCGAGGCATTTTCAATTCCTTGGGCCTGCAGCTCCAAAGCATGTTTGCGAATGAAATTTTGCGCTACAGGTTCATCTGCTTCTGCCGCGCGGCGAAACAGATCGTCCAGCAGCTCCAAAATATTGACAAAGCTGTCGCGGAAAATGCCGGATAGGTTGGCCAACACGTCAATCCGGGGATGCCCCAGTTCGGCCAAAGGCTTCAGCTCATAGCGGACAATCCGCCCGGTACCTTCTTTAATTGGCTCGGCCCCCACCAGCTCTAACAAAATGCCGATAGACTCACCCCGCGTCTTGATCGCGTCTAAGCCCCAGAGCATAACGGCTACGGTTTCTGGGTAGGCATTGTCGTGTTCTGCCTGGTGCTGCTCGATTAGCTTGCGGGCGATCGCCTGTCCTCTGGCATAGGCGGCGGGGGAAGGCATCCGGTAAGGGTCGAGGGCGTGAATATTGCGGCCTGTGGGCAACACTCCTGGCCCGTCGCGCAGCAGGTCACCGCCGGGAGCAGGAGGAATGTACTCCCCGTTGAGGCCCCGCAGCAGATTGGTGAGCTCGTCTGGGGTTTGCAGCAGGCGATCGCAAATTTCAAAGGCTTCGCAGATTTTGGGCCGCAAAACCTGCTGTTTAAAGCTGTCGGCGGCCTGCCGGTAAAACTGCTTGAGAATCGATTCGGCGGCTGTTTGAATATCGGTTAACTCAGCTTTAACGGCGTGGTGGCTAATAGCCTGCAGCGCTTCTGGGGTCAGAGCCTCGCCAAAATAGGCGCTGAGATATTGCTCTAGGATCTCGGCACTGGGCGGTTCGCCCAAAACGTGTAGCCCGGATGAGAACAGGCGATTTTCCAGCACCTGCAAATACTCATAAAGCTGTACAAAGTAGCGGTTCAGTACCTCTTTGCTAAATAGGCGCGCATTTTCCGGCGTAAACTCAATGCCGAGCTGTTTAGCCTCTGGCAGCGGGCAGTCGGTGTGCAGGCCGCTGTCGGTAATTTTTTTCAAAATGGCGTCGAGCAGCAGCGCATTTTTCTGCGGATCTTCGCGGTACTCCTGAATCAGCTCCCGCAGCGCGGCCAATTCCTTGTACAGCTCGGCCCGACCATAGGGCGGTACGTTGTGAGAAATCAGCACGCCGTAGCCACGCCGCTTGGCTAAGATTGACTCTGAGGGATTATTAGCCGCATAGATATAGAGATTGGGCAGATTGCTCAGCAAAATGTCTGACCAGGAATAGCCCGTATTGCCCAAGGGTGATCCCGGTAGCCACTCCACGGTACCGTGCATACCGAAATGAACGATCGCATCGGCCTGAAAGTCATTTTGGAGCCACTTATAAAAAGCAGCGTACTGGGGATGGGGCGTCAGATCTCGCTCAAACATCAGCCGCATCGGATCCCCGGCAATTCCCAGGGGTGGCTGGACGCCAATCCAAACGTTACCCAACTGCACGCCGCCCAGCAGGTAGTCATCGCCAAAGGTTCTGATGCCCGTTTCGGTCAGGGACTGCCACTGATTCTTCACCCGGCTGGTGAGCAGATAGCCCAGCCACTTTTCTAGCTGCTGAGCGGGTACAGTGGTCATACCATGAGTCCCGTCAGGGCTAGGATAGGCTTCGTCAGCCGCTTTCACCTGCTGAATCAGGGCTTCACCGTCTTGGGGTAAATTGCCGACGTTATAGCCCTGAGCTTTGAGCGATCGCAGCAAATTTAGCAGCGACTTCGGCACGTTCAGCAGCGCCGCCGTCCCCGTTGCGCCGTAGCCCGGGGGAAAGCCGTAGAGAATAATCGCCACTTTGCGCTCAGCTGGGGACTTTTGCCGCAGCGTAATCCACTTTTTCAGCCGTCCGGTGAGGCGATCGCAGCGCTCTGGCACCAGATAGATTTTGTCGCCCACCAGTCCGCCCAGCGGCAGCGTATCAATCGCTCCGTCCAGCTCTGGCAGAGCGTACAGCACCACGCTCTGTAGCCCGCCAATGCCCTGCCGCGTCCAAGAGTGAATATCTTGAATCAGCAGCGGTGCTGCCACAAGATAGGGCACATTTTTAGCGGCTAAAATCCGCTTTGCCACCTCCACCTGTCGCCCGGCTTCCATTGACCCGGCAGGGCCGCCCACTAGCGGAAAGCCGATAGTAGAGACGATCGCATCTACCCGAACGGCCTCCGGTAAGAGAGAAGGGGTCTCTATTTGTCCTCGCGATCGCCGCGCCTGCTCGCTAGTTGTCGTCAGCCAGTCCCGCACTGCCACATGGCCTTCCACCCCGTTGATAAAAATCGGCAGGGGTTTAAGCCCAGCTGCCTCAAAGCGGCGAATGAGCTGAGGAATGTAAGGCTGCTGAGTGATGACGTGCTTGCGGTAGAGGAGGAGGGCAATGGTGGGAGAGGAGGGTGAAGGGATAGAGGGGGAGACGCGGGGACGCGGAGAGGGCGTAGTAGATAAGATGCTGCTTCTATCTCCCTTATCTTCCTCATCTCTCCTACCGTCCCTATCTCCCCCCTCTTCTCCACCGTCCCCGCATCCCCGCGTCCCCGCGTCCCCGTACCAGTTCAAATACGCCACTGGCGACTCAAAATACCCTTGATAGTCTGGATGCAGCAGCCCCATCGCCGGAATGTCGATCGCCGCCGGAATTTCACCCACTTCTAAGCTCAAATACTGCTGGGCCAGGTACCACAGCATTGCCGCCACGTTTTCCGTACCGCCCGCGTTCCAGTAGCCATAGACAATCAGCCAGTTGCGCAGGTCTTGAACTTTGCGGGCCGGGATATACTTCAGCAGCTTGGGGCCGACTTTCAAAAAGCTGAGGTAGCCCGCCAGCTTATCCTCTTCCTTGCCGCTGCCGAACTTGCTGAGGATGAACTGCACCGGCTTGGGCATGCCCCTGGGCTTAGCGCCGATGACAAACTTGCCAAGCTGGGTCAGCGCCATCAGCTCTAGGGCAGACTCGAATACCAGGCGAATGGGAATTTGCTGGACGCGATCGCGCAGCCAGAGCACCTGATCGTAGTCAAAAATGAGGCTGGCAAAGAAAACGTCAGCGCTGGCAAGGGCAGCGGCGACGGCCTCCGGCTGGGCAGTCAAATCGCGATCGCTAAAAACGTCTATCGTTAGCTGCGGGCAGCGCGATCGCGCTAGTTTTGCCGCCTGTCGGTAGAGATCGGCATTGAAAGACTCAAACCCGGCAATTAAGACAACCTGTGCCATAGAAGCGATTGAGAGATCTTTCTTTATCCTAGTGCTTGTTTTTCTAGCCGCGACTTAGCCAGCAGAGCAGCAGGGCTTCTGTCCACTCCACCACGGCCCCGTAGGTGTCGCCGGTGTGTCCGCCCAGCCTGTAGTTGAGCCAGGCCCCCGTCAGCAGAGCGATCGCTAAACCCGCCAAATGATTGGCCAGGATTTGCCAACCTAAGTCGGGGACGATCGCCCACTGTCCCAGTCCCAAAAGCGTTAGGGCTAGCAGTCCCGGCAACAAATCCCAGGGAAAACGGATGTGTTGCTTGTGGAACGCCCCCTTACCCGTGGGCTTGAGGTAGGGATAGAGGGCGATCGCTAAGACCTGTCCCCAGCGACCCCAGCCCGCTACTATCATCAAGGCTAGCCAGCGGTCTAAGGCGAGTTCACTGAGAGCCGCCACCTTTAAACCAATGAGCACCACCGCCGTCATCGCCCCAAAAGCACCAGTAACGCTGTCCGCCATCACCGTCAATCGTTTCCGAGGATCTTGAACGGCGAGGCCATCAGCCGTATCCATAGCCCCGTCAAGGTGCAGCCCACCTGTAAACGCGAGCCAAATAGCCACTACTAGGACGCTCCGAGTCAGCAGCGGCAGCCCTAGCTGCAAGAGGCCAAAATCTACCAGTCCTAAACCACCTCCTATCAGCAAACCAATCAGGGGGGCAAACCGAGCAATCCTCAAAAAATCTAGCGGCCAGTTTTGAGGCAGCGGCAGAGTCGTATAAAAGACAAGGGCGCCGCCTAGCTGCGCTAGTGCCAACTGCCCGGCAGACTTAAGCTTGCAGATCGTTAAACCTTGAATTCAGCACAGCCGCTAAGTAAGTAGGCGCAGTTGAACATGAGTAAATGTAGGTTGCGGTTGAGAAACGCTGGCGTAGCCTTACCTGAGGCCATAAACCAACACCCGCATGGGTTACGCTGTCGCTTTAGCACAGCTATGCCCGGAGAGCTTTACCCATCCTACAAATAATTTAGTCGCCTACTTAGCCCTTATTTAATAAGGATGATTAATCGGCTCACCAAAGTATAAAACTAGCTGGAGTTTCCGTGTTTTGGCTGAGTTCGACATCCCGCTAAAGTTGCCACAATTGACGTATCTCACTTAACAAAATTCTATTTAGAGGGGATCAAACGGCAAAATTCGATTATCGTGGATTTAGACCTGTTTACAGATTGTTGATCCTGAATGCCGAGTTCATTTAGCCGCCGCATTCTTACAAATTTATGAGCTACGACCCCATTGGCAACACAAGTTTACCTGCACCTTGTCTAGTAGACACAGGTGTAGTCGTTAACAAAATAGACATGCAGAGGTTACTCAATGACCTCGGTCGCGTCCGCTATATCTATCAGCACGACGAGCAAATCAGCGAAGGCGAAGGCTATGTCTTAGAAGTCTTCAACGATCCGCAGCAGTCTACTTTAGTTGCCAACCACACGCTTTATATCAACGTTCAAAGCTTTGACTACCTAGAACTCAGCCGTTCTGACGAACAGCAAGCTTGTCTTACGCTTGTCCAAGAAAGTCGCCGTTTTTGCTTGTTTCCCCTCTCCAACCCGCTACAGGAGCAAACAGCCCGCAGTCTCAATGCTGCGGCTTTAGAGGCGATGGTAGCAGAAGCGCTTTCAGCCAGTTGGGATGTCTGCATGGATGACGATAACTTTTCTACATAGAGTTTTTCCGGCTGCTCTCGACTTTAGGTTTGCGTTAATTTAATTCATCTGCAGGCTGTGCCCTTCCAGCGCAGCCTTTTGCTTTGTTACTCTGCAGCATTCGTTGTTTAGCCCTTTGTCAGCCTTGTTTTCATTTCACTGTCAGTCCTGCTGTTCTCACACACAAGCGCGAGCCGGCATTTTTTCAACCCCTCATGGTCCAGTGCATACGCCTCGCTTTATGCCCGTAGGCACGCTGGCAAATGTCAAAACGGTGACACCCGCACATCTGCAAGCAGCGGGAGCTGAAATGGTGTTGGCAAATACCTATCACCTACACCTGCAGCCGGGGGAAGATATTGTGGCGCGGGCTGGGGGGTTGCACAAGTTCATGGCTTGGTCGGGGCCGATTCTGACGGATTCTGGCGGATTTCAGGTTTTTAGCCTCAGCAAAATGCGCACCATTACCGATGAAGGCGTCACATTTCGATCGCCGCGTGATGGCCGGATGATCCATCTAACGCCGGAGCGCTCAATGGAGATTCAGAACCATTTGGGGGCCGATGTGATTATGGCTTTTGATGAGTGTCCTCCCTATCCGGCAGAAAAAGCGGCGGTGGCGGCAGCAACTGAGCGCACTCACCGCTGGCTAGAGCGCTGCGTTCAGGCTCATCAGCAACCGAATCAGGCTCTGTTTGGCATTGTTCAAGGCGGGGTGCATTTGGATTTGCGGCAGGCGTCAGCTCAGGCCATTACCACTTTTGACCTACCGGGCTACGCTATTGGCGGGGTCAGCGTAGGAGAACCGCCAGCGCTAATTGAGAAAATTGTGCAGGCAACGACGCCGCTGTTACCCCAGGATAAGCCCCGTTATTTGATGGGGGTGGGGACGTACCGAGAGATGGCTCAGGCGATCGCCGCTGGCATTGACCTGTTTGACTGTGTGATACCGACCCGGCTGGCTCGTCACGGAGCCGCCTTGGTGGCAGGCGATCGCTGGAACTTGAAAAACGCGCGCTTTCGAGAAGACTTTACGCCGCTAGATGCGGCTTGTCCTTGCTACACCTGTCAGAATTTTACCCGCGCTTATCTCTGCCACCTGATCCACGCCCACGAGATTTTGGCGTTTACGCTGCTGTCCATTCACAACATCACCGAGCTGATTCGCTTCACCCAGCGCATCCGCGCTGCCATTCTGAGCGATCGCTTTACGGAAGAATTTGCTCATTGGCTTCAGCCTGCAGCGGTAAATCCTTAAAGTTTCGGCCCGCAGTTCATGTTAAGATCTATCGCAATTATTAATCTTGTGTTGAAGAGGTCAGTCATCTATGGAAGCGGTTATGCTCTTGGCAAAGTTGCCTGAGGCTTATTCTCTGTTTGATCCCCTGGTGGATGTCCTACCTGTGATTCCGGTTTTCTTTCTACTTCTGGCTTTTGTCTGGCAGGCAGCCGTTGGCTTTAGATAGGCTGGCAATGTTGGGCTTGGCAGTCAAGCAAAGCATTTATTAAAAGCTAATAGAGAAAAGCACCCTCCTGCATTAGGTTCATCCCCTGATGCAGGGGTATTTTTTAGCGATCGCCAGTAAGCGAGAAATGTATTTCCTTTGCCATCACAAACCATGTCTACCCTAGCCCCGGACGGCATTGGGCTGCCTCGGTTATTTCTCTACTCTACTCAGCTGTTGGCTGGTTTAAGCTGCCGCCAAAACACCGGCTATTTTTTCCGTGGCAGCCTGGACCGTTAGCGGCGCATCGAATAGATAACCTTGCCCTAGTTCACAGCCAAATGCCTTGAGCTGTTCTAGCTGTTCTGGAGTTTCAATACCTTCGGCGATCGCATTCATGTCTAGCTGATCGGCTAGCGTAATTACGGTCTCAGCAATTTTCTGGTTTCTAGGGCTTTTAAACAAGTTGCTGACAAAAGAGCGATCGACTTTTAGGTTATTTGCCGGTAGCTGATGCAAATAGCTCAGGGATGAAAAACCCGTGCCAAAGTCATCAATGCTAATTTGCACTTCATAATCTTTAAGCTGTTGCAGTAGCCTGCCCATGGCTTCAACATTCTGCATCAGCATACTTTCGGTGATCTCTAAGGCTAAATTGCGGCCCGGTAAGCCTGTACTGGTCAGGACTTGATGAATTTCTTGAACTAGATTGGCTTCTCGTAGCTGCTTCACAGACAGGTTAACGCTGATTTTGAGCGAGGCAGCAAAGGGAAACTGAGTTTGCCAGGCGACCATTTGACGGCACGCTTCTCGCAAGATCCATTTGCCTAAAGGCACAATTAGATTTGTTTCTTCAGCAACGGGAATAAACTCAGTCGGAGAAACAATGCCTCGTGTGGGATGCTCCCACCGCACTAAAGCTTCAAAGCCGACTAGCTGTTCTGTGGCTAAGTTGACAATCGGCTGATATCTCAGGGAGAACTCCTGCTGTTTGATCGCTTGGCGCAGCATATTCTCCATTTGCAACTGCTTAATGGCGCGAATATGCATAGTGGGATTAAAAATCTCGTAGCAGTCTTTGCCCTGATCTTTCGCCCGGTACATAGCAATATCAGCATTGCGCAACAGATCTGAGCTGTCTACATAATCAGAGGAGCCAACAGCGATGCCAATGCTGGCGGAAATAGCGACTTCATTTTCCTCAATGACGGCAGGCGTTCTAATGGCTTTTAGCACGCGCTGAGCGATTTGAATGGCGTCTTGATAGCTATTAATTTCTTCCAGTAAGAGCACAAATTCGTCACCACCCAGCCTTGCGGCTAGATCTAGTGGTCGAGTAATTTCTTTAAGTCTCTCTGCTATGACTCGAAGCAACTGGTTGCCAGCCGCATGGCCTAGACTGTCGTTGACGGCCTTGAAGCGATCTAAATCGATGAACAGCACCGCAAACTTGAAGTTCGCATATCGCTGAATTCGCTTGAACGCCAGTTCAATGCGTTCTATCAGCATGTTGCGGTTGGGCAAGCCGGTTAGAACGTCATGCATAGCATCGTACTTGAGCCATTCTTGCAGGCGCTGCCGCTCTAGCTCTGCGGCTGCTCTCGTTGCAAAGACGTGTAGCAGGCTAGAATAGCGTTCTGGACGGGGCAGCTTTTGACTGGTGGCTATGCACAGGTGTCCCAGAACTTGGCCGGATGTGTTGGTCAAGCTTAGGCCGAAATAGGCATTTGCGCCTAAACGAGATAAAAGCGGGCTTTGAGGAAATTTTTCGGCAATCTTTTCGGTGCAGATATAGCTGCCTTCTGCTAAGACGCGATCGCAGGGATTACCTTTAATCGGATAAATTAAAGTTGGCTGTAGCTTACCGTTTGACCAATAGGCCAGGGTTTCAAGCTGCTGACCAACTTGCTCAGTAATGAGCACATGTTCAACCTCTAAAATTTCTGATAGGTACTGAACCAAGGTAGAGAAAAAGTTTTTGCCTAACGCCGCCGCCGTTCTTTCCGTCAGCGTTCTAAAAACTTCTTCAGAATGCTTTTGCTCAGTAACATCTCGTTTAATAACGACATAGCGATAGATTTGCCCTGTCTCGTCTCGAATCGGAAAAGAGCGATCTAAAATCCATCGAATAGAGCCGTCGGATTTTACAACTCGATACTCGTTACTAGAAAACGCTTTGCCCGCAAGTTCTGCCTGAAATTTCTGCGCAATCTGGCTTCGATCTTCTGCATGAACTGATGCCAACCAGCCCGTAGAGTCTTGATCTGCGTTATGAGCCAGGCTGCTAGAAATCCGTTTATAGCTGATATTGGCGTATAAGGTTTGTCCAGTATGAATAGCTTTCAGCAGCAGGGCATCATCGATATTTTCGACCACTTGCCGGAGCTGTTCTTCACCGCGACGCAGCGATCGCTCCATTTTTAGGCTGTGGTTTAGCTGTAGCTGCAGTTTCTGGTTCGTTTCTTTCAGCTTGGCTTCCCGCTCAGCTAAATCTGAGCCTAGCTGGCTTAACGCTTTTGCTAGCCTTGCAATTTCATTCGTCCCCAACAGATTGGGAATAAAGATATTTCGCTGCCCTTGGCGCATCTGGTCGGCTACCTGAGCCAGCTTGAGCATAGGCTTAGATACGCGAACCGCAATCAGCCAGCCCAGAGCAACAGTCCAGATTCCCAATAAAACCCCGCTCCCCAAGATTCGCTGGCGCAGTTGGTAAGCGGGGGCAAAAGCCGTGCTGGCTTGCTGCCGGACTAAGATAATCCAGCGTAAGCCTGGAAAGTCCGGGTTACCCAGACTCTGGGCATAACCTGTTAGGTAAACGCTAGCGTTAGGCCAAGGTTCAACTTGATAACCACTTTGCTGCGCCTGAACCAAAGCAATGCTTTTGAGATCGAGGTCTGTTTCTTCCCAATTCTCAGGGCTTAAAAGCACCTGCCCCGTCTCGCTGAGAATAAACAGCTCTTTGCCCTGGGCGTGGGGAGAATTGAGCAAAGATTCTTTGAGTTTTTCAGCCCATTGCCAGTTTAAGTGCGCGCCCAAGACGCCCTGTAGTTCGCCCGACGGACTTAGAACCGGGGCAGCTACATCTACAAAGCGCAGAGGCTCAGAATCAGAGTTAGGCAGTAGTTTAGCTAAAAGCTGGGCTTCGTGAACATCTCCTAAATAGGGTTGAATTTGTCCTTGCTGAAACCAGGGGCGTTCAGCGACGCTTTGCCCTTGTAATAGACCCTGAGTGCTGGCTTGAACGGTGCCTTGTTGATCAGTGAAGCCTATCCAGGAATAGTCGGGATAGCTACCTTGCAGTGTTTCTAGAAGGGCTTGTTGCTCAGATGAGGACGCTTCTGGCCGACGAAAGGGCGCCAATCCGGCGATCACCTGAATTTCTCGATAGCGCTCAAATAAGACTTGGTCTAGTTCCCGCGACATGCTGTGAGCCAAATATTGCAGCTCTTGTCCCACATCTCGCTTAATTTGCGCTTGGGCTAGTTGACCCGTAACAATGCCGAGTAGGAGTGTGAACAGTAACGTGACGGCACCAAAGGCCAAACCAAGCTGAATGCCAAGGTTAAACCTTGACCACCTAAAAGAAGTTAGGAACACCAGCTTTTTAGTTTTAAATTTTCAGGAAGCCTACCCAGTATTCCCGTAAAAATATGTCAAGCAGATGTATTAAATCACAGGCAAACTGTGATTCTGGTCACAGACTTTTGGGGCTTAGACACCTGTGACCGGTAAGATATGAGCGCAGCTCAGCCGCTCACTAGCGATCGCCCGCTTTGAATTTCTTTGATCCGTTCTAGATTGCCAAGGGGAATGGAAGAAATTAGCTTCTGCGTGTAAGCTTCTTGGGGCTGGCGGTAGATTTTTTCAGCCGAACCCAGCTCTTCGATTTTGCCCTGATTCATCACCATGATCCGATCGCTCATGAATTTCACCACTGCCAGATCGTGGGAGATGAAAATGTAGGTGAGGTTAAATTCAGCCTGCAGCTCTTTCAGCAGGTTGAGCACCTGAGCCTGTACGGACACATCCAGGGCTGAAACCGACTCGTCGCAAATGATGAATCTAGGATTGAGCGCTAGGGCACGGGCAATGCAAACCCGCTGCCGCTGACCGCCTGAGAACTCATGGGGAAAGCGATTCATGCAGTCTGAGGGCAGTCCTACCCGTTCTAAAAGGTAGGCAACCCGCTCGCGCTGGTTGCGCTTGCTTTTGATGACGCCGTGAATTTTCAGCGGCTCGGCGATCGCCGCACCAATGCTGATACGCGGATCTAGAGAGCTGAACGGATCTTGAAAAATAATCTGCATGTCGCGCCGTAGCTGCCGCAGCTGCTTGGCGCTGAGGTCATAGATGTTGCGGCCATCAAACAGCACTCGCCCCTGCATGGGCTTAATCAGGTGCAGCAGCGCTCGCCCTAGCGTGGTTTTGCCACAGCCTGATTCTCCCACTAGGCCAAAGGTTTCTCCCCGGTAAACCTCAAAGGAAACGCCGTTGACCGCCATCACATAGCGCTGGGTTTGACCAAAGATGCCGCGAATGGGATAGCCTACCCGCAGATCCTGCACCGTCAGCAAGGGGCCTTCCTTTTCTAGACGCGCTAGGCGATCGCCCATTTCGCCTGCCTCCATCTGAGCATTCTGGTTAAGGGCCTGAGTCACCTCAAGCGGCTTAGACTTAATTTTGAGATCGCCTGTTTCAGTCTGCTCCACCTCCATAAAGTCGGAAACAGTGGGCAAAAAGCGGAGTTGTTGGTCAGGGCGAGGCCGACAGGCCAGCAGTCCCTTAGTGTAGGGATGCTGGGGATTAGAGAAAATTTCCCACACCGAGCCAGCTTCTAGAATCTGGCCCTGATACATGACGATTACCTGATCGGCAATTTCGGCAATCAGGCCCAAGTCGTGGGTAATGAAAATCAGCGACATGCCCCGGCGATCGCGCAGCTCCCGCAGCAGATCGATAATCGTGGCCTGCACGGTGACATCTAGAGCCGTTGTGGGTTCATCAGCAATCAGCACTGAGGGATTACAGGCGATCGCCATCGCAATCATCACCCGCTGGAGCTGGCCGCCAGAGAGCTCATGGGGATAGCGATTGAGCAGGGTGCGCTGGCGACGCTCTATTTCTTGAGAAATCTGGTGATTACTCAGATTACCCTGCTGTTTCAGGCTTTGGCGCAGCTCCTCGTCACTGGGCAAAAGCTTGACTTCTTGCAAGCGGGCGATCGCCTGCTGCTGGGCCTCAGCTTTGGAAATATCCTGGTGCTGCCGAATTGCCTCTATGAGCTGAAAACCACAGGTATAGACCGGATTTAGGGAACTCATCGGCTCTTGAAAAATCATCGAGACCTGACCGCCTCGATAGCGCTGCATCTGTGATTCTGGTAGGCTTTTTAGATCGACGGCTGCCGCTGCATCAGGGTGAAACCAGATTTCGCCGCTGACAACCTTGCCGGGGGGATTGGGCACCAGTCCCATCACGGCTAGGGAGGTTACTGACTTGCCAGAACCAGATTCGCCCACGATCCCTAAGGTTTGACCCCGGTTAACCTGAAAAGAAATGTCATCGACGGCGGTAATTACCTGGTCATCAGATTGAAATTGGACTTTGAGGTTGCGAACGTCTAAAACAGGTTCACTCATTGAGAAAAGATAAAAGCGCTGATTGAAAGTCGTACAGTGGAGTTAGCAGAATCATAGCAGTGCCTCACCCTGACGAATGTTCATTTTGTGCTGACTGACAAGATTAGCTGCTAACTAACGAATAGCCTTTATTATGCTGCAACTTGCGATCGCGGTTTTAATCGTCATCATTGGATCTGCTCTCTGTTCTGGGACTGAAACCGCTCTCCTTTCCATTTCAATTCTCAAAGCTCGACAAATTGCTCAGTCTAGGAAGCCCGCTGCTACGGCGTTGCTAGCCATCCGCGAAAAGGTCAACCGACCAATTGCAACTATTGTGATTCTCAACAATATTTTCAATATTGTTGGCAGCATTGTTATCGGCAGCATGGCAAGCAGCGTTTTGGGAGACACCCTACTAGGGATTTTCTCAGGAATGCTTACCTTTACGATCATCATCTTTGCCGAAATTGTGCCTAAAACCATCGGTGAACGCTATGCCGAGCCAATTGGCTTAACGGTAGCTCTGCCCGTACGCTGGCTCACCTGGCTCTTTTCGCCACTGGTTTGGCTGCTAGAGCATATCACTGCGCCCATTACGCAGGGCAGCCAGCGCCCCATCACCAACGAAGCAGAAATCAAGCTGCTGGCTAAACTGGGTCTGCAGGCAGGCGTGATTGAAGATGACGAAGCCGACATGATTCAGCGAGTCTTTCGGCTCAACGATTTGACAGCAGAGCATCTGATGACGCCCCGCGTTGCGCTCACCTATATTCCGGGAGATCAGGCCCTAGCTAGTCTTAAGCAAGACATTATTGCTTCGCAGCATTCCCGCATTTTAGTTATTGAATCAGATATTGACCATGTAATTGGGGTGGCGCTGAAGTATGAGCTTTTGACCGCGCTCGTGCAGGGGCAAGGCGAGCAGTCAGCGGCTAGACTGGCGCGTCCGGCTCATTTTGTGCCTGAGGTTGAGCGGGCCGATCGTTTGCTCAAGACCTTTCAGGCGAACCGAGAGCATCTGATGGTCGTAGTCGATGAGTATGGAGGGGTCTCCGGCGTCGTCACTTTAGAAGATGTGCTAGAGGTGCTGACGGGCGAAATTGTCGATGAAACCGATCGGAGCGTCGATCTGCAGGCGATCGCCCGTCAGCGCCGCAAGCGACTGTTGCAAACAAGAGGATTCACCAAATAGGATTAAAGCTAATTTCTGCGACGTCGCGGTTT
The DNA here is from genome assembly GCF_030405905.1 of Sphaerothrix gracilis Ecp01. Lineage (NCBI taxonomy): Bacteria > Bacillati > Cyanobacteriota > Cyanophyceae > Nodosilineales > Nodosilineaceae > Sphaerothrix > Sphaerothrix gracilis. The sequence continues at coordinate 117,624 of NZ_JASATW010000008.1, read as the reverse complement.
TGCGAGAAGAGCTGCACTGCACTCGCTTTTAGGACGCCTCAGCAAGCAGCATTTTTTCAAAGCTACTGGCCATTAAAGGAGGGCTGAAAAGATAGCCTTGAATGGCTTCACAGCTATTTTTTCTTAAAAAGGCCAGTTCTTCAGGCGTTTCTACGCCTTCAGCAATAGTTGAGAGATTTAGGCTGTGGGCCATTTGAATAATGGCTTTGACAATAGCCATATTGCCAGAATTACTGTTAATATTGCGAACAAAGCACTGATCAATTTTCAAGGTGTCAAAGGGAAATCGTTGCAGATAGCTTAGAGAAGAATATCCTGTACCAAAGTCGTCTACTGCTACGTTGATTCCCAGCTCTTTGAGCTGATGTAGAGTCTTCAGTGTCAGATCAATGTCTTTAACTAAGAGACTCTCTGTTAGCTCTATATCTAAAAAATATGGGTCGAGATCATTTTCCCCCAGAAACTGGCAAATTTTGCTTACAAGGTCGGGCTGCTTGAACTGCTGAGCCGAGAGATTGATGGCAATTGTAATTGGCTTGAGCTTCTGTGACTGCCACTGCTTGAGCTGAGCACAAACGGTACTTAAAACCCACTCCCCAATTGGCACAATGAGATTGCTTTCTTCGGCGACTGGAATGAACTGGGCTGGGGAAACCATGCCCAACTCTGGATTGTGCCAGCGCAACAGGGCTTCTGCGCCAATGATATGCCCTGACCTTAGATCGACCTGGGGCTGATAGTGAATGGTAAATTCGTCTTTTTCAAGCGCATATTTGAGATAGTCAACTAAAGAAAACGGAGTCGATAGCAAGCTGGAGTAATTTGAGCCATTTTGGCCGGCCTCGACGGTTGAATTAGCTGTCTGAGCAATTGCCGACTCAGCTTGACGTACCAAAGCCTCTAAGCCATCGCTTTCCTGCGTGTGAGCCGCCAGTCCAACCAGTATCTCAATTGAGATGTGATGATTGTTGATGTCATAGGGCTTCTTTAACTCTGCTAGCAGCTTTTCAGCTAACTGCTGAGCCTGCTGCTGATTATCTAATAGAACGCTGAATAGATCCGCTTCGATATGGCTTACAGATTGAATATTGAATTTTGAGGCTTGACAGCAGCTCTGAATCCTAAAAGCAATATCTTTCAGCAGCAAGCCGCTAAAAGTCTGCCCTAAACTGGTGCGAATTGCATTAAATTCGCGAATGTGAAAGATGATGAGAGCCAGGGAACCGTGTTGATCTTGGCTCTGCAACTGGGTGAAATCTTTCTGCAGCGCCAGCCAGTTGGGCAGATCGGTAATGGCATGGTGATGCATGGCATAGTCTAGCTGATTCTTGGCCGCTGTTACCTGCTCGCTGTAGTGCTGAACCAAGGACGCTTGCTTTTCCAAACGTGCCACTACGGCTCGCAGCAGTTCAGATGGCTCAAAGGGCTTAGTTAGATAGTCGTCTGCGCCCAACTCCATCCCACGGCGCATATCAGCGCGATCGCTGCGAGCCGTGAGAAAGATAAGAGGCACGAGGGCCGTTTCAGGCTGCTGGCGCAGGGCGGCTAAAACTTCAAATCCGTCTAGCTCCGGCATCATAAGGTCACAGATGATGATGGCCGGTTGTTCTTGCTTGGCAACCTGTATGCCTGCCCTACCATCGTTTGCCGTAATTACAGCAAAATCATTGAGTTCGAGAATTTCCTGAATATTGGCCCGAACCTGAGGTTCATCTTCTATGACTAAAATTCTTTTCATTGCCCAAATTCAATAAGCACGGCGGTAATTACGCAGTCAATCTGTCAAGGGATTAGAGTAGATGAAACTCAGCGAACAGGTTGTCATTATTAAAGCTCATCTTGGAGAAAAACATTGCTGTCAGTCGTCAATCTAGTTATCCGGAGCGCAGCCAATCTATCTATGTGAGTGCATCTGACGGGACCGAGTAACAGTAGGCTTTTGCTGTCGGTCGCCGCTCTAACGGGTTCTAAAAGTGCACTCCCTCACATCCTGACTTAGGAGAGGCTTTACCCATTAGTCAATCGATAGCCGTTCGTAGAGTGAGCATCAAGCCTTAACATCTATCCTGATTACATTAACTCTAAGCTCCTGCACTGTGCAATTTGACCCATATTTTCGTACACCTAAGCTTTGTCCTTAATCATAAGAATTTCAAATCACGGAGATCTTTGATGTCAGAAGATTAGATCTAAAGGAGCAGAACAGATAAACTGATTTTGCGCAACATCTGTACTCACCTCATACAGAGTGCCCATTTAAATAAGTTTTTTGATCAAAGCCTCTCTTTTTTCTGCAGAGAGATAAATATTTTGATTGATTAAAAGCTTTACGGCATAACCTAGGCAATAGCCTATGGAAAGAATTGAATAATGACGATACCAATAAAATTGAGAGTTGAAAAAACGAAAAAACAGTAGCAGATTTTCTAAAATAGCTGATTTGATTTTATCTTATTTATATTGCCAGAGACGTTTTCTAGCCAACAAAAATATTGGTTAGCCTGGCAAAGAACAGAGCCTTGAAAATATAAATATGCGAAGTTCTCACATAGCATTGATTTAAGTTTTGCTCAGTCCCTTTTAACGGGTTTGCGAGTCAATCAGCTAGAATCAATAATTGCCTATTTCTAGCTGATTAATTAATTCAAAAAGAGGACAGCCTGTTAGCGCTGCTAAGTCGGCGGACCTAATCATTTTTAGGACAGGGTAGCGACAGCGTAACCCAGGCGGGTGTCGGCTTATTGCCTCAGACAAGGTTACGCCAACGTGCCTCAACCGCAACTTACATTTACTCATGTTTTTATGCGTCGGTGTAAGCTTCTAGCGGCGGACAGGCACAGACTAGATTGCGATCGCCGTAAGCCTGATCAATACGGTTCACCGCAGGCCAAAACTTATGCGCCCGCGTCCAGGCAGTGGGATAGACCGCAGCTTCACGGGAATAAGGCCGGTGCCACTCCGGCGCTACTAAGTCGGCAACCGTGTGAGGAGCCTGTTTGAGGACGTTGTTGTCTTGATCCACCTCGCCCAGTTCAACGGCGCGGATTTCCTGACGGATGGCAATCATGGCATCGCAGAAGCGATCGAGTTCGGCCTTTGACTCGCTCTCGGTGGGTTCAACCATAATGGTTCCAGCGACGGGCCAGGACATGGTTGGCGGATGGAAGCCATAGTCGATTAGGCGTTTGGCAATATCGTCGACACCGAGTCCGGCAGATTTACGAAATCCGCGCAGGTCAATAATGCATTCATGGGCTACCCGACCTTGCTGCCCTCTGTAGAGAATTTCGTAGTGGTCAGATAGGCGATGGGCCATGTAGTTAGCGTTGAGAATGGCAACTTCGGTGGCTCGCTTCAGGCCACTAGCGCCCATCATGACAATATACATCCAGGAAATGGGCAGGATGCTGGCGCTGCCCCAGGGAGCCGCCGCGATCGCCCCAATCCGCTGTTCTCCTGCCAGAGCGGCTGTCAAACTGTGTCCCGGCAGAAACGGCAGCAAATGTTCCTGGACGCCGATTGGCCCTACACCGGGGCCGCCGCCGCCGTGGGGAATGCAAAAGGTTTTATGCAGATTTAGGTGGCAAACATCCGCGCCAAAGTCCGCTGGCCGACAAAGTCCAACCTGAGCGTTCATGTTGGCCCCATCCATATAGACCTGACCGCCGTGGGTATGGACAATCTGACAAATTTCGCGGATAGCCGTTTCAAAGACGCCGTGAGTAGAGGGATAGGTCACCATCAGGGCCGCTAGCTGGTCAGCGTGTTTCTCGGCTTTGGCCTGCAAATCAGCAACGTCGATGTTGCCGTCTTCGTCACAGGCGACCGTCACTACCTTCATGCCCGCCATGACTGCGCTAGCCGGATTGGTGCCGTGGGCCGAGGTGGGAATTAGGCAAATATGGCGATGGGCCTGATTGCGGTGCTGATGATACTGACGGATAACCAGCAGACCAGCATATTCCCCCTGCGAGCCAGCATTGGGCTGTAGGGAAATGCCCGCAAAGCCAGTAATCTCAGCCAGCCAGTCAGAGAGCTGCTGAAACAGAATTTGATAGCCCTGGGTCTGGTCTATGGGGGCAAAAGGATGAATCTGACTGAGTTCCGGCCAGCTAACCGGCAGCATTTCAGCCGTGGCATTCAGCTTCATGGTGCAGGAACCGAGGGGAATCATGGCGGTGGTCAGAGACAGGTCGCGTCCCTGCAGCCGATGCAGGTAGCGCAGCATCTCTGTTTCCGAATGGTACTGGTTAAAGACAGGATGAGTCAGGTAGTTGCTGGTACGCGGTTGGAGAATTTGGAGTTGAGCTTGAGCATACAGATCGGCGACAGCCGGTAGCTGTATCCCTGAAAGATTGAAAATATCTAACAGGTCTTGCAGGTCTGGCAGCGTGACGGTTTCGTCTAAAGCAATGCCTAATGTTTGCCGGTCGAGAATACGGAGATTGACCTGACGAGCGATCGCCCGTTTGAGGATTTCTGGCTGGGCCTCGCCCACATCAATCCGTAAAGTATCAAAATAGGCAGCTTCGCCTAGACCATAGCCGAGCTTTTCTAGTCCCGTCGCCAGCGCCACTGTAGAGCGGTGTACGCGGCTGGCAATCTGCCTCAACCCTTGGGGGCCATGATAGACCGCGTACATACTTGCCATAATTGCCAACAGCACCTGGGCCGTGCAGATATTGCTAGTAGCGGAATCTCGCCGGATATGCTGCTCACGGGTCTGCAGGGCCAATCGCAGAGCTGGCTGATCATAAATATCTTTTGAGAGGCCCACCAGCCGCCCCGGCAGCTTGCGGGCATAGTCTTCATGGGCAGCGAAGTAGGCGGCATGGGGGCCGCCGTAGCCCAGAGGCACCCCAAATCGCTGGCTGTTGCCGATAGCGACATCGGCTCCCAGTTCCCCAGGAGGCGTCAGCAGCGTCAGGCTGAGCAAGTCAGCGGCGACAATCGCCAAGGCTCCGGCGGCATGGGCTTTTTGAATAAAGTGGGTATAGTCATAAACGGCCCCATCGCTGGCCGGATACTGCAGCAGCACCCCGAAGACGGGCCGATCAAACTCAAATGTCTGGTGGTCGCCGACAATCACCTCAATCCCCAGCGGCAAGGCCCGCGTTTTAATGACTTCAATCGTTTGAGGATGACAGTCAGCCGCGACCCAAAAGGTTTTGCTCTTCTTCTTTTTCTGTAACCCGTAAACCATGCTCATGGCCTCGGCGGCGGCGGTGCCCTCGTCTAGCAACGAGGCGTTTGCCAGAGGCAGTGCAGTCAGATCGGCCACCATCGTTTGAAAGTTGAGCAGGGCTTCTAGCCGTCCCTGAGCAATTTCTGGCTGATAGGGCGTGTACTGGGTGTACCAGCCGGGATTTTCCAGCACGTTGCGCTGAATGACGGCTGGGGTGATGCAGTTGTGGTAGCCCAGGCCAATAAAAGAGCGAAAGACCTGATTTTGCTGGGCGATCGCTTTTAGCTTGGCGAGGGCTGCCTGCTCGCTCAGCCCCGGTGCTAGCTGGAGCGGTTGTTGGAGGCGAATATCTGCCGGAATCGCTGCCGTCATCAAAGCGTCTAGGGAGTCATAACCCAAGGCTGCTAGCATCTGATCAATTTCGGCAGGGCGGGGGCCGAGATGGCGGTTGACAAAGTCTGACTCGTGAGACGGCAGCATTGCTCCGGCTGCGAAATCAGTTTGCCCATTAAGAGAATTGGCGGCTGAAGCGGTAGCAGGGCTAGTAGCTGACTGATTGAGCGCGGCTGTGCTGTGGTCAAATCGAGATTTTTGCATGTACTTCTGAGGGCTGGAAACAACGGCGATCGCAATGGGGCAAAAAGTCAAAACCCATCAGTTAGCAAACCGATGGATCGAAAATTTACTTATTTCAATTGTATTAACTCTGTCAAATCTAGTGGAAGCACGCCAAAGTCGGTTAGATGCCCTCAACTTGATCCTGATACTCTTCCGCACTCATAGCGTCTTCCAAATCTTCTAAATCGTCCATCTTGACCTTCAGCATCCAGGCGTCGCCGTAGGGATCGTCGGCAATCTGCTCCGGAGAATCTATCAAGACATCGTTACGCTCTAGCACTTCTCCCGTCACGGGTGCCTTCAAATCCTCGACTGCCTTGACCGACTCGATTGTGCCAAAGTTTTCTCCTTTTTCAATCGTGTCGCCCACCTCAGGCAGCTCTAAAAACACCACATCGCCTAACTGATCGACAGCAAAGGCCGTAATGCCGATAACGGCGACGCCATCTTCATCGACCCGAACATATTCGTGGGTATCTGCATATTTTAAGTCTGCTGGATATTCAAAAGCCATACCCTTTCCTCTCCGTGCTGCTGGCTAGATTTACCAAGGTAGAACACTCATCAGAGCAACTATATCGGCAAAGCTGTCTGCTGCGTAAGCCCCAAAAGCCTTTTTATGCCACTGAAGCGGCGATCGCTGAGAAAGAGAGTGTCAGTTCTGATACGGCTGGTTAATTGACTAGCCCCTAATATCTCTCTAGGTTGAAGTGAACCTGATCTGTTGAAACAGGTTGAGGACGGACGGTTGATCGTCTTAGATATATTGCACTTGGTTTAGCTGCAGCGATCGAGGCTGCTCTTTAGCCTTAAGCTGCTCGGTCATATTTATGAGTGCCTGTGAATCGCTGCTCTCTGGAGAGACTTGTCTAGGCGGGCACTGATTACCGATTGGAGGAAAGATGTCAAACCGGAATTGGGAGCGATCGCCAGTTAGGCTTTTGAGCACTGTTGTTCTCTGGGCAGTTGTGCTAGTGCTAGGACCCGCCGCCTTGGTAGCGCGGGCGCAGGCCGAAAGCGAAAGTCCTGGCTACAATTTTCAGGACGTGTTCTTTGCCTTTATTGTTCTAGGATTCTTGATTTTGGTCGGGCGCTGGATTCGTCAGCGCGTTGGCCTGCTACAGGCTTTATTTTTACCCAGCTCAATTGTGGCAGGGGTCGTTGCCTTGCTGTTAGGCCCAGGGGTTTTGGGGGCGATCGCGGCTATGGCTTTTGGGGAAACAGGCTTTTTGGCAAATGGGCTTTTCCCCCAGCCTATTTTAGCGGTGTGGTCCGAAATTCCGGGCGTTTTTATCAACATCGTTTTTGCCACCATCTTTTTAGGAGAGTTTATTCCACCCCCAGCAGAAATTTGGCGAAGGGCCTCGCCGCAGGTAGCCTTTGGTCAATCTTTGGCTTGGGGGCAATATGTGGTGGGTTTGTTGCTGGCCATCTTGGTTTTGGGGCCGATTTTTGGCCTGCCCCCTGTGGCTGGAACTTTAATTGAAATTGGTTTTGAAGGGGGTCACGGTACGGCAGCCGGGATGGCAGAGGTCTTTGGGGAAATTGGCTTTGAGGCTGGCCCTGATCTGGCAATCGGGATGGCAACAATCGGCATCGTCAGCGGCATTTTGGCCGGGGTACTGCTGGCTAACTGGGGGCGACAGCGGGGCTATATTCCTCATGGTCGAGATCTTAATATCGCAGCGGACGCTCAAGAACGGGTGCCGGTTGAACACGAAAGTCCTGAAATGAGGGAGCGGCGGCGACGTCATCTCAATAGTTTGTTAGTTGATCCCCTCTCTCTCCAGTTTGGCTTTGTCGGCGTGGCGATCGCCATTGGCTGGCTAATCTTGCAGCTATTAGCTCTAATCGAAGCGCTCACCTGGAACCGGGGCGGCGAAGGATTAGAGATTATGGGAGCGATTCCTCTATTCCCGATGGCTTTAGTTGGCGGCATCATTGTGCAGCTCTTATTGAAGCGATTCAACTATCAGTATCTCGTTAACCGTCAGCTCATGGTTCGCATTGGCGGCGTGGCTTTAGACGCTACGATTGTTGCGGCCTTAGCCTCGATTAGCTTGGCGATTATTGCTCGCAATTTTGGCGCTTTTGCGGTCCTAGCGATCGCGGGTATTGCCTGGAACGTTTTGTTTTTCGTCTACTTTGCCCCTCGAATTATTCCAACTTACTGGTTTGAGCGGGGGCTAGGTGATATGGGGCAGTCAATGGGCGTGACGGCTACGGGAATTTTGCTGATGCGCATGGTTGATCCAAGCGATCGCTCAGGCGCTCTTGAAAGTTTTGGCTATAAGCAGCTATTTTTTGAGCCGATTGTGGGCGGCGGCTTGTTTACCGGGGCTGCACCTCTGCTGATCAATCGCTTTGGCGCTTTTCCGATATTGCTGCTGACGAGCGGATTACTGGCTTTCTGGCTCATCTTTGGCTTCTGGAACTACAAGAAAATTAGCCAGTCCATAGCCAGACAGAGAGAGATTGAGCCGGTGGCCGCTGAGTAGTTTGGCTTTGCAGGAGCATCCAGGCGGCGATGCCCGATGACATCGCCGCCCTTTTGATTTGATAAAACATAGGCTCTAAGAGAGCCTATGTAGGCTCGTTACAGTCTCAGGCAGGCCGGGTTTTGGCGAATGGGGATTTGAATTTGAAATTCAGTGCCCATGTGGGGCTGCGTACGATACTCCAGCCTGCCGCCATGTTCAACCACAATCGTCTGCTGGCTGATAGCTAGCCCCAATCCGGTACCCTGACCAATCGGCTTGGTCGTGAAAAAAGGATCATAAAGGCGATCGCGGGCCTGATCGGTAATGCCTGGGCCGGTATCGGCAATCACAATCTCGATCCACTGCTCATCAATTTGAGCGGTGCGAATACTAATCTGAGCAGTTTTAGGCGGGGGTGGTGTAGAAACACTAAACGACTCGGTAGCGCCCCCCTCTTTTGGGGAGAAAGACGGTAGATGACAGCTCATCATTTCTTCTTCCAAAGCTTCGACCGCATTGATGAGTAAGCTCATGATGGCCTGATTGAGCTTGCCGGGATAGCATTCAACCGGTGGCAGTGTCCCATAGTCTTTGATGATTGCTATTTGAGGTGCTTCAGGATGACCTTGGAGGCGATGCTGCAGGATCAGCAAGGCGTTATCAATACCTTCGTGAATATCAACGGTTTTAAGCTTAGATTCACCGAGGCGCACAAAATTACGTAGAGACAGAACTGTTTTTTGAATTCGTTTTGCCCCCTGTTTCATCGAGCGCAAAAGATTAGTAATATCTTGCGCCCAAAAATCTAGATCGATTGAAGCTTCTAAGGCCTGGATTTCCGGCACTGGCTGGGGATAGTGCCGGCGGTAACAGTCTAAGAGCTTCAGCAAATCCCGGCTGAAATGAGCGAAGTGAACCAAGTTGCCTACGATAAAGCTGGCCGGATTGTTGATTTCGTGGGCAATACCGGCGGCTAGCTGCCCGATGCTAGAAAGCTTTTCCTGCTGAGCGAGCTGGACGTGGGCTAGCTGTAGCTCATGCAGTAGCGCACTCAGCTCAGCCGATTGCTGCTGGGTTTTGGTTAAAAGTTCGGCTTGCTGAATGGCAACGCTGAGATGGGTGGCAATATCAGCAGCAAACCCAATCTCGGCTTGCTGCCATCGGCGCGGCCCTGAGCACTGATGCACACAGAGCAGTCCCCAAAGACGCTCTCCTTCTAGCAGCGGAATCAGCAGATTGGCCCGTACCTGAAATCGCTCTAAAATCTGCAAATGGCAGTCGCTGAGTCCCGCGGCATAGATGTCATTCAGCGCTTGAATCCGCCCCTTTTCATACTGATGAGCATGATGGTCCCCAAAACAGCGATCGCGGACACGCTGGGCCAGAGCTGCATCAAATTCTGGGGCCACAGCTTCAGCGATAAACTCTCCGTCTCCCCAGCCGCTGACTGGATCGAGTCTCAGAATACCCACCCGGTCAGCCTGCAAGAGCTGGCGAACTTCAACCGCAGTGGTCATCAAAATCGTGTTTAAGTCTAAGGACTGACGCACTTTAGTGATGACATTAAGCAGAGCTGCCTGCGCTTCAATACTCTGAGAGTAATTTCTTTGAGTATCAGAACGAGAGTTAAAAATCATACTTTGAGCCAATACGCAGGTTGGCCGCCAATAAAATTTGCAACCGAAAAGTATTTAATGCTTTCTTTAGAAAGTACCCAATTCAAGACAAAATTGATGTTTTTCGCAAGGCAATTCAACGTTTCGCAATCTGTATTTACAAAGCTGCGGCGACAGCTACTTTGACCTAAGTAAAGAATCTAGAGGCGGATCGCATTGATTGAACTTTGTCTCATATTCTCATTGAAATTTGACTATGAATCCAAACTTTGCCAAAGTCAAAATACTGAGTCTTAATTAATACCTTATGCTTGGCCGTATAGGCAGGACTCATGACGCTTATCGAAAAAATCGATAGATATCGGCTGGGCCGATCGCTAAAGTCATGGACATGTTGTACTAGGTCCTGAACCCATGCCGCAGCCTTCGCATTTGCAGCCGACCGCTCGAACTCGTCTTAAGCGAGTGCCTCAGCGCGGGGAGTACGAAGTAGGGCAAATTTATCAAATTTTAGATGAGGCGCTGATCTGTCAGGTGGGCTTTGCCGTAAAGGGGCAGCCTTACGTAATTCCTACGGCCTACGGACGGATTGGTGATCGCCTGTATCTACATGGCTCTCCGGCTAGCCGCATGTTGCGATCGCTTCAGGCCGGAATTGAGGTCTGTGTCAGCGTAACGCTGCTAGATGGTTTAGTGCTGGCACGATCGGCGTTTCACCATTCGATGAACTATCGCTCGGTGGTCGTGTTTGGAACGGCAACGGTGGTGGAGTCGCTAGCTGAGAAAGAGGCTGCGCTGAAAGCCTTTACTGAGCATGTGGTGCCCGGACGCTGGGATGAGGTGCGATCGCCCACTGAGGCTGAACTAAAAGGCACGCTAGTGCTGGCTCTGCCGCTAGAGGAAGCCTCAGCCAAGGTGAGAACTGGGCCGCCAGTTGACGATGCAGCGGATTATGAACTATCTGTTTGGGCCGGAGAAGTGCCGCTACGGGCTGTCGCTCAGCCGCCAGTACCTGATCCGCAGCTTCCCAGCGATCGCGCTGTTCCAGGCTATGTGAAAACCTATCAGAGGGGTTAGTCTGTTAGGCAGCTCTTTCGCATCTGCTTTAGGCTATGGACTACGCCGTTATTGATCACCTCAGTGAAGCTCAGCTACAAGATTTGCACGCCCTCTATCAAACGGTCTGGTGGGCCAAAGGGCGATCGCTGGCAGACACCCGCCAGCTTGTGCAAAACAGCGATATCGTTATCGGCCTGTGCGAACCAGAGTCGGCGACGCTAGTAGGCTTCAGCCGCGTGCTGACCGATTACCTGTTTCGGGCCATTATTTTTGACGTGATTGTGGCTCCAGGCTGCCAGGGGCAAGGAGTGGGCCGGGCCTTATTGGAAGCGACGGTCAACCATCGTGATCTAGCAGCAGTCGAATCCATTGGCCTATCCTGCCTGCCGGACGTGGTGCCTTTCTATCAAAAATGGGGCTTCAGTGACGAGACAGAGCAAAAACTGATGCAGCGATCGCACTATGCCCGCCGCCCCGTGGATGAGTGATGCGTCAGTAGGGGGAATGGGTCATTCTGCAGATTAATTGGCGTCATTGCTCAGCGATAGCAGGCGAGGCGCTGCTGGAGGCGATCGCGATCGGCGGGCGATCGCAGGGCCTGAGCTGTCTCAAGCGCTTGATTGAGCTGGCCGGACTCGGCATAGCGAATTGCAATCGCTTCTAATAAACTGCCCCGATCGAACTCATCAACCAGCGGCACTGAGGGATCAATCTGAGCCGCTGCTGTATGCAAATTTTCATCAGGGCCGCTGAGGGCTTGAGCCAGGGTGAATGCCTGCTCTAAAACCAGAGTTGCCGTGTCAAGCTGCTCAAGTCCCCGGTAGTAGTCGGCTGTTTTTACTAAAAAGGCAACCTTTTGATTGGCGTCCCCGATTTGCCCAGCGGCTTGGCGGGCTGTCTCTAAATCTCCGGCCTCAAGCAGCTGATTGAGTACGACTTGTAGCAGTCTGTCATGCTCATAGGGATTCTGGAGGGTTGTTACTAGCTGCAGGGCTGGCTCGTAGGCAGCGACGGTTAGGTACTGTCTGATCCACTGCTCAATGGCGTATGACTCTGAGCCAGTATGCTCGGCTGGCGTCAGAGCTGCTGTTTGGATCGCCAGCGCTCGCTCTGGCTGTCCTAGCTGAACTAGCTCAACCGCGATGAAACCTAATGCTTCTAGCTGAGCGGCAGACTCCTCAAGTATTTCTAGCGATCGCAGGGCCAAATCGAGCTGTTCAATTGCCTGCTCCTCTTGCCCGTCTAGGCGATAGGACCGGGCGATCGCCGTTCGTGCCAGCGCCTGATTAGGATAGTCGGCAGTATTGCCAATCTGGGGCAGCAGTTGTAAAGCCTGGTCATACTGTCCGGTCTGTCCATAGCCTTCAGCCTGATAGCGCTGAGCTAGAAAGCGGGTTTGGTTTTCCCAACCGGGAGGCAAGATTTCAGTCGCCTGGGCTGCGATCGCCATTTCGCCAGCGGCGCTGGCCTGCTGAATCAGCTTTAGTAATAGCTCGCTCTGCAGGGTGGCATCTAGCGATTGGCTAAGCTGTAGTGCCAGGGCATACCGTTCTGTGGCTAGGTAATCTGCTGCGACGGAGCGGAGCAGATCGTCGCCGGTGTAGAAAGGCGTGATTGTCCGGGCGGCTGCTACGAGATCAGATATTATGGCTGCCGCTGGTTCAGGTGAACTTTCCTGGGCTGCCAAAGCCGCTAGCGTCTGCACTTTGACTTCAGGTGAGGCGATCGCTTTGGCAATTTCTAAGGCCCGAGCTGGCTGACCAACGGCCTCATGGCTTAGGGCCAGCCGGGGGAATCCAGCGCCAGAAGAGTCGAGTTGGGCTAGAGTCCAGGCTTGGTTTAAAGCGCTCTCGGCGGCGGCTATTTGACCAGACTCTGCCAGGAAACGGCCAATATCGCTCAGGGTATTCACCTTAACGGGGACAGCGGTTATCTGAGCGGCCACCTGCAGCGCCTGTCCCTCAGCTCCCGCCTGAGCATAGGCCCCAGCGATCGCGCTAAAGATGGCTGAACGGTACTCAGCATCAGTAGTTTGCATCGCCACAGTAGCGGATAGCGCCTGGTTTAACAGGTCGATGGCAATTTCGGTATCTCCAAGCTGGCTATATTCAACCGCAAGGGGAGCCACAATCAGCCCAAAGCCGTCACCCTGCAGGGAATTGAGCAGCGATCGCGCTCGATCGAGCAGCGGGCGGGCCGCTTCGGGCTGTCCTAGCTTTTGATAGTAGTGGGCTAGCTGAATCAGGATAGCTCGCTTGCTATTGAGAATGCCGTATTCTCCCGTTAGAGTTTGCGCTGTAACGGCTGTTTGGGATAAGAGTTCTAAGACGGCTTCTGACTCTTGGGTGGCGATCGCCTGGTCAATAATCTGTTCAATGGCGCTGGGCTGACCGCCTGTTTCCCCGGCAATGTGGCTAATCAGCTCGGTCTTGGCAAAAGGATCTTCTACAGTGATGACCAAGTTGAGGGCGCGATCTAGCGATCGCAGCGCTAAATCCAACTGGCCGGAATTGGCATAGGTTTGGCTGCGATAAACCAGGTCTCGTGTTAAACGCTCTAAGGTTTGAACCGGCAGATCTGAGCAGACAGTCGTAACCTCGCTAGGCGGTGTTTGAGCGATCGCCCCTGCTAGAGGCATCGCCTGCACGACCGTAAAGCCCGCCCAGCCCAAACCAATTGCTAACGCCCGATAACGCTGTTGTGATGACATACCCAAATGCTCTTGAGAGGCACTATGCTAGCCTCTACCCGCTGTGAGAATAGAATTTCGTAAAATGTGTTCCCCAGTTTGGGCTAGAACCCCTCTTGGCCGTTTCCTCAGTAGAGGGCGTTGGGCTTAAACTGCGGCTGAAAGCGCGTTTCAGCTATTCGTTTTGTCAGCTTTTGGCAGAATGCAGCCGCTCGTAACCGCCTAGCCTGAGCTGCCAGACAACCACGACAACCCAGTGCAGCAGCGTGATTGTCCAGAGGGAGCCTGTGTAGGCATAGGTGAGGGTACAGACCAGTCCTAGCAGTCCCGCCACCCAGAGAAACACCGGATTAAAAAACAGCGATCGCCCCGCCCGAAAGCCCGTCAGGGCATTGAGCGGATGGTAAACCACGAATAGGGCTAGACTTAGCAGGCTCCAGAGCAAAAACGTAATCGGCCAGACCCCTTCAGTCGGGTGAGGCAAGAGCAAGACGCGAAAAATGAGTTCTTCCACTAGAGCAGGCAAGACCAAAAAGGCCAAACACAGCTTGAACTGGTCATAGCCGGACAAAGAAGGTTGATCTTCAGCCTGGTTGCTCAGCAGGCCCAGACGTAAACCCAAGGGCACCGCGATCGCTCCGTAAAGGCCCAAAAGCCCCAGCGTCACCAGCCAGTCTGGCAGGCTTGGCCAGCGCAGACTCTCAATCAGGCGGGAGAACAGCGTCGGCACGGCTACATAGCGGCCAAACAGGACGGTTGGGGCCAGTGGCTCAATCGTGGGATTCCAGCCGCCGACCTGATTGGTGCGCAAAAACCACAGTCCGGCCTGCCGCTGCCAGAACAGAGTAATCACCTGGTCGTAGGCAAGGCGGGGAATCAGCGTTCGCCAGCTCAAAAGCTGGGTGATGAGAGTATTGCGAGTAGTGGTGGGGGACTGGCTGCCAATGCCTGCCAGCGCCTGGGTTGTTTGCTGCCAGTCTGGACGGACAATGCCTAACGGAATCAGCGTTTTTTCAATCTGGCGACCCAGGGCCACAAGCTGCTCGAACCGCTGGGTTTGTTCATGACCGGGGTGTTCGGCTAGCCAGGCGGCGATCGCTGGTGTTGCCTGTACCTGCTGCTTGACAAGCTGAATGGTTTGATAGACCGCCTGACTAGAATCTTGAATACAGGACTGGGCTGGCGTGACGATTGCTGCTCCAGTACCATCTCCTACCCGGTAGCGAGCCATCATAATCTGAAGCTGGCGCTGCAAAATTTCAAAGGGGGACAAACGCACTTGCCCAAACTGGTAGTCCTGCAGCAGCGGCGCGAATCGAACAATCGCATCTGATACCGGGCGTGTCCCCAGCCAGCCCCGCTGCAGGTTGCCCATATATTCCGACCAGTGAATATCACCGGAAATAATGCCGTTGGGATTGTGGGAATAAACCTGCTGGTAGACAATTTCAAAGCGTGGTTCGCCCGTAAAGGCATCGCGCACGACTTCGGCTGTGCCATAGGCAAAGTGCCCCGTCACAGTTCCCACAATCGGCGGCGTTTCTCCTTGCTCGCCACCGATACCGCCAAAGAGGTGAACCACCAAAGCGCGATCGCCCACCTGCCAGCTCGTCTCAGTTTGTTCACTAAACGGAACAAGCCGCACTGACTGGAGGGTGCCTTTACGCGCTGGGGTATGGCGCCAGTTGCCAAAGTTAATGTAGTTGAGAGCAGCCTCTGGGTTAGTGAGGACAGTATCTGGCTGCAGTTGAAACAGAGAGCGAGGGGCGATCGCTTTGACTACGAACCGTCCTGCCGCATTCTGTGCGCCGTAGAGATACCAGCCTGCAGCCCCGGCTGGCGATTGGGCCAGTGCTTGAACAGTAGACTGGTATAGGCCATCGGCAGCGGGTAAAACTTGGGGGATCCGCACCGTCTCCTCTAGGCCGTCAAACTGCTGGGTATCAGGGTTATAGTGCCGGACGCGAAACAGGTCGCTATCGCAGTCAGTGCTACCAGGGCAGTCCGCCGAGACAGAACTTTCCGCAGCTAGCTCAGGCGCTAAAATTTGCACTAGTCCGTAAAAGCGCTCGGCTACCTGCACCGGCGGTGCGCCAATGCGCAGCTCCTCGCCAACTGTCTGCACCTGCGACAGGGCCACAATTACGTCATTCAAGGGGCGGGCTCCGGCCAGAGACTGCAGCGGCCCCACTTGCTGCCAGCCATCGAGCCGCGTCGGGTGGACGTTGCCAGCTTGCTGGTGGGCGATCGCTTCTGCCGTGAATGCCACCTGCCGCGTTACCTGCTGCACATAGGTCTGCAGCACTGGCGTATCCTGCCAGGTGAGGCGCAGCTTTTGGCCGGTAGTGACTCGTGCTGCCACTGGTGCCTGATAGATTTCTAGCCAGACCCAGTCCGTATCGCGAGCCTGACGCTCTGCCGCCGTGGGCAAAATCAGGCGGCCTACCCAGTCGGCCACAGGCTGATAGCCTGCAGGCTGGGCTGGCTGCACTGCAGGCAGATACTCAGGACGGTTGAAGTCAGACTGCAAAGCGACTCCATAGCGCGATCGCACTTGGCGCGGTGATTCTGCGCTGGAACAGCTTGACAGCAACACGCCTGCAATTAGACAAACTGCTAGCCCTACACCAAGGCAGGGCTGCCATGCCGCTAAGAGCGGTTTAACACGCCAACTCCCGACTACCAGACGCCTACGTCGAGCAGCTAATTGCCGTCTCAGGTGCCTCCACTGCTGCCGATTGCCTAAAATAGTGCCCTACTCCTGACTGAGGAACATACTCAAGTTTTTAGAATAATCTGACTAATGCGATCGGCAACTTTTTCGCTTTTCCAGTAGCTGCTATGGGCGTTGCCGCCATTGATAATAGAAACAATTGAACGCTGGAACAGCCGTCCAATCACGTTGAGAAACCCAGATCCTGGTATCAGTACGTCTTGAATTGCGACTGAGCTTGATTCTCGATCAACTAGACGTCGAACAATCTTCTCTAACGGCCAAGCGACCGGATCGCCCGGATGAATGAAGTTACACCAAGGCAGTTTTCGATCGAGGTGGGATAAAAGACCGTCAAAGCCAGAGCTGAGATCGTGGGAGCTGCCTTCTTCATGGTTTTGCCCGGTAATCGTAATTAGGCTAAACAGAGAAATGGGCGATCCCATAGTATGGATGCTGCCCAAACAGATGCCGGCTGCCTGATCGGGCGGAATGCCAAAAATCGACTGCCGAATTAGCTCTACGCTTTGTCGGGCAGCTGCAGGCACCTCGGCCTGCAGCCAGCGATTGGCAAACAGGACGTCGAATAAAATCACGGTGCCCCAGCTATGCGTAATTAAATGCAGGCGATCGCTGGGCTGATAGTCTTTGAGTCCGGCGATCGCCTGCTGGGCGAGCTGCTCGACTGCCAGCGAACCCACATGGCGACTGATGTAGAGCGCAGCATCGCCAGCAAAGGGAATAAGCTGTTCACCGCGAAAGTCTTTGAACCAGAGCTTTGACCAAATATCTGAAGCCTTGAGATAGCTTCTCAGCTCGTTGAGAGAATCACGATTCACGTCTCCCCAGTAAAGCGGCACTTTTTTGAGGCGTCGGGTAGCTTCTTCAGACTGAACCTGCTGGCTGATCAGAGTGAAGAGATGATCAGCGTAGGTATAGTTTTTGAGCTGCTCGTTGCGGGCCGATTCGCGGACGTTGACCCCATGTACAAACAGCAGATAATCAGTAGCCATTGTAATAACTGCTTAGAAATGGCTAAATTCTGGCATATTTGGCATGTCTGCGAGCGATCGCTTAACTGTTTTTGATAACCTCAGGGGGCCTCCAAACTCAGGGTGTTTTCACTCTTAGCAGAAAAAATTAGCAAGACATTTTTACGTTTCCAGCAGCAGTTTAACCCTACCCAGTCTCTATAAAATATCGGCCAGGCAGAATTGCCGCTTTAAACGGCCTGCCATAGCGGTTCGCGTCGCTGATATTCCAGTTCTTGCTCCACCTCTTGGACAACTGTGGAACCAAAATAGCGCTCTAGTAGCCAAATTGCTAAATCTAATCCAGAAGTTACCCCACCTGCCGTCACAATGTCTCCCTCGTCGACAACACGGGCTTTGACAACTTGCGCTCCACTGGCTGCTAAGTCATCAATAGCGGCGTGATGGGTAACAGCGTGACGCTGATTGAGCAATCCTGCCGCGGCAACTAGCATAGCTCCCGTGCACACTGAGGCGATCAGCACGCCGGTTTGATGCATCTGAGCGATGATAGCCGGAATCTGACCGCGCTGGGCCTCAGCCCAGGCTCCTTGCTGTGAACGATTGCTCCAGCCGCCTCCTGGCACAATAAGCAGATCTGGGGGTTGATGAGGGTCAAGCTGTCCGTGAGGCAGTACGCGCATACCGTGGGCTGTGGCAACTTCTGGCACTTCCGCCAGCGTGACCAGCTCAGCCTGAATATCCGCACCAACTGCGGCTGCGGTTTGCAAGACCTCAAACGGCGCGATCGCATCTAACTCATCGAAGCCGTCAAAAATCAGAATTTGCGCTTTGATCATAGATAAATGCCCCAAATTAGCGATCGCAAGGGATAGAGCTTTTGGCTCAGGCAATATCAGGCGGTACGCTATTTGCCTTTTGAACAGCCTGCTGCAGCTGGGTTTGCAAAATTGTTTGAATGTCCTGTCGTCGCACCTCAACCGCCCGTCGCAGGCTACCCGGATTTTCAAAGAAGATGACGCTGTCTACCGATCGCAGGGACAACATGCGAAACAAGATGTGAGTCACGGGCACAGGCAGCCCCATCACCTGGGGATCTTTCACTGACTGGGGGCCTAAAGCCACATCCTGCAGAGTGGGATAGGCATAGATAACGTTTTTGCGCACCTCGGCCTGGTTCCGATTCGCTACCGTGGTCATCACCCAGCCCTGATCTAGGGTTTGCAAAATATAGTATTGCAAATGTTTAAGCTGAGCAGCTAGGGACTTTAAAGCCGGGGCGATCGCCTCTACGGCTGTCCCCGTTGAACCATCTTTAGGCGCTTCTTGAATAAGGGTCTGAATTTGCTGGTCAAGATCAAGGGTCATAGCGAGCGTACTGAATTTATCTAAAAATTTAATTTGATTAGCGGACTAACAAGCAGCCTAACAAAAGAGGCTGATTTATAAATTAGCTAATCAATTTATCAGGGTTTATACGGCTAAATGAATGTAGCAATAAGACAGCTACTTCGCTGAAATTCAGGAGCGCAGACCTAAATTTTCCGGCTATTGTAGTAGAGGCTACTCGATTTGCGCTGCAAATTGGCCTGGGTGTAGATGCCAACTTCATAATTGGGGCTACATAAGTTAAGTCATTTAACGCTAGCCCTCTTAGTGTAGTCCGCGATTTCCCTGAGGGAATAGTGGGTATGCTAAGGTTTGAACGATTGCATAACCATCGGGGTAGGGATTTTAACGGAGTGGACTCACTCTTTCAGTTTTTGCTTACGGAGCTTCAGCAAGCTACCCAGACTTCTGAGCAGTCCTGTCGCATCGTGGCCGAGCGTCTCAGCGAAGAGATTTTGCGTATTTGCCGCGAGAGCACGCGTATTCAAAATTCTGGCGAGGTGGAAAATTGGGCGCTAACGCTAGCTCGCCATCGCTTAAATCAGTGCCTCAAGTATTATCGACTGGGATCGCGGCAAGGCAGAGTCGAGCTGCACAGTACCCTCAGCGCCATCATCTACCGCTATATCTCGCCGCCGCAGGTGCAGTCGAGCTATCAAGCCAGATTGGGGCTGATAGAAGACTTTTTGCAGGGCTTTTATGTAGAGGCAATTAATGCCTTTCGGCGCGAGAATCAGCTCCCGGCTGACTATCAGCCGAAGACGCGGCTGCAGCTTTCGGAGTATATGGCGTTTACGGAGCGCTATGCCAAACGAAGAATTCCTCTGCCGGGTCGCCGCAGCCAGCAGCTCGTCATTCTGCGGGCTCAGACCTTTTCTAAACAGCAGCCGCCTGAAACCCTAGTCGATATTGAGCAGGCCACTGAAGGCGGCGGGCATGACGATGATCAAGCTTGGGGGAATGCGCCGACTCAGCGTCTGAGAGAGCAGATGGTGGCTCAAAGCAATGAGGAAGAACCGGAAGACTCGCTGCGTAGCCGCGTAATTGAAGCGCTGTTGGCCTACCTGAAAGAGCGCGAACAAGAAGACTGCGCCGACTACTTTACACTGCGCCTACTGGATTTGCCCACTCAGGAAATTGAAGCCCTGCTTAATTTGACGCCGCGTCAGCGCGACTATCTGCAGCAGCGGTTTAAGTATCACCTGCTGCGGTTTGCCCTCAGCCATCATTGGGAGCTGGTTCACGACTGGCTCGAAGCTGACCTAGAACGTAATTTGGGGTTGACGCCGCAGCAGTGGCAGTCTCTGCAAGACAGCATTAATCAAAAGCAAATTAAGCTGTTGCACCTCAAAAAGGAAGGCATAGCCGACGCCGAAATTGCCCGTACGCTGGGGTTAACGTCTACGCAGATGCAAAAGCAGTGGACTAAGCTACTAGAAAAAGCCTGGGAAATGCGTAATCCTTGAATCTTGAAACTATCCGGACTGGGGGTATCTGTCTATGAAGAGTGACTCAGAAATAATACGGAGCTTGCTCTTGTGGCTCATAGCCGAGCCGAGCCTGACAACCTCCTCACCATCAGGGATCGATTCTCAAGTACCGGCAGATTCAAGGGCGTCGAATATTAATGAATCGCAAACTGATGCTTCCCAGTTGGCCTGGAATTCTCTCAACGCCGAATCTGCTAGCTCGTCACCGGCTGAGCTAGCAAGCTCTGATATTTCTCCACTGCGTTTATCGGATATAGCTGAAATGGGAGATATACCCACCGTGCAAGATCATTTTCAGGCGTTGTTGAAACGCCGTCTTCAAGTTGAGATAGAAAGTCGCCCACCGCTGTTTCCCTGGGAGACTGAGATTCAGGAATATCCTGCTGAAATGCTAAGTTCACTGGGAGAAACCTCAGTTTGGCTCAAGCAGCTACAAAGCTTAGAGCTGCCTGCGGCTTTACCGGAAGAGATTCTGACGGCGCTGCTGCGGCAGTGTCAGGCGATCGCCCAGTCTTCCCTCAAGCAGGGTATCAAGTTAGTGCGAGCGGTTGAACAGCTCTATCCTGAACAGCCACAAACCCTCGATAAAATTGCTGGGATGGTGTTAGCCAATGGAGGCGCCATGCGCTCTACGGCAGCCGCGCCGCGCCTAGTCCAGCTCACAGAAGGATACGAAGCTGCCAATCCA
The DNA here is from genome assembly GCF_030405905.1 of Sphaerothrix gracilis Ecp01. NCBI lineage: Bacteria > Bacillati > Cyanobacteriota > Cyanophyceae > Nodosilineales > Nodosilineaceae > Sphaerothrix > Sphaerothrix gracilis. Next base: position 96,705 of record NZ_JASATW010000008.1, on the reverse strand, counting down.
CAGCAAAAAATTGCCCTATCTATGCTGGCGGCTCAGGCAATTTTTGAGCGGCTAAGTCTGACCGTTTCGTCGCAGAATCCGCAGCGATCGCGGCAGTGGCTAACCGATCAAGGCGAGCTACGGATAACGGCAACCTATGAGTCTGCCAATCAGGTTTCAGTTCAGGCGGAGCTGCCCTGTGGCGGTGAACTACGGCTTGCGGGCGAGACTGTCAATCAGTCAGCTCAGCGATCGCAGGCCGGATCCCTGAATTTATCTGTATCTGAGCTGCAGATAGCTCAGCCGTATCAGCTCTCTGTGGCGCTGGTCGATGTGGCAGAACCGCTGGTGTTTAGCCTGCAGGTGGTAGACGAAATCTCAGGCTAGGATAGGGACGAGGAACTGGCGATCGCGCCAACGTCTATCAGTTATAGATGGGAGTTGGCCGTAGGGGTTTGGCACTGCCAAACCCCTACACCAATGAGCAATCTTGCCTAGATTCCTGGCCCTCATTTTTGTCTACTTTCATGGGTTTTTCTTCATCGTCGCAAGGCTCTTTTCTGCAGCAGCTAAGACAGCGGCTGTTGGCGCTGCCTCAGTCCCAAGCTGAGGATTCTATTTTGCTGAGGGTTTTGATTCAGGTTCTAGTAACCCTAGGCATTATTTCAGTGGCGGTAGCGGCGGCTGGAGTGACTCAGACATCAGCCCTGAACCTACTAGCTATCCCTCTCAGCGCTAGTGGTGCTTACTGGAGCTGGCGGCGGCGCCGCCAAAAAAACATAGCGGCAAAGTTCTGCATTGCTATCGGCATGTTGTTGGCGCTGGCATTTTTCTTTTCGCGGCTGCTGGATAATCCCGGTGATACCCGGATTATTCTGGCAGAGCTGCTGATTCATCTACAGGTACTCCACAGCTTCGATTTGCCTCGCCGCAAAGACTTGGGCTACTCGATGATGATTGGCCTCATTTTGATTGGGGTAGCGGGTACGGTTAGCCAAACCCTCGCTTTTGGCCCGTTGCTGCTGTTATTTTGCCTCGTGGCTTTGCCAGTTTTAATACTGGACTATCAGTCGCAGTTGGGGCTGCTGCGCCAGGGCTGGCAAAGCCTCAAGGCCGGGGGGGCTTCCCTTAAACAACTCCTAGGACTTGCTGCCGTCGTCTTGACGCTGGGACTGGTTATTTTTGCTTTTTTGCCTCGCTTGCCAGGCTATCAGATCCGCAGCTTTCCGATCAGTTCAACTGTCGATTTCGACGGTGAGTTTGACGGTAATTTGATTGTGAATCCTGGCTATGTCAACCAGGGAGCAGGCTCAGATGGTGCGGGTGGTAGCGCCGGAGGAGATTTTGGCTCACCCCAAACGGCGACTGGCCCCGGAGAGCTAGACGATACTTTCTATTACGGCTTTAACCAAAACATGAATCAAAACCTGCGGGGGAGTCTGACGCCGCAGGTTGTCATGCGGGTGCGATCGCAGGCGGAAGGATTTTGGCGGGTGCTGGCTTTTGATCGCTACACCGGGCAGGGTTGGGAAATTAGCCGCGATGACGAGGCAGAAACCCTGAGACGATCCGGATTTGCCTATCAGACCTATGTGCCTAGAATGCCGTCTCTGGCCCGCGATCGCGAAATTATCCAAACCTATACCATCACCTCAACCCTGCCCAATCTAATCCCAGCGCTCTATCAGCCCGAACAGCTTTACTTCCCCACCGAAGAAGTCGCAATTGATCCGGAAGGCAGTCTGCGATCGCCCGTCAGCCTGGAAGAAGGCATGACCTACACCGTCATTTCCGAAGTCCCTTACCGCGATCGCAGTATTTTGCGAGAGGCCGCAACAGAATATGACGCTGCGGTGCAGCAGCATTATCTACAGGTGCCCCCTGCCATCCGCGATCGCGTCCGTCAGCAAACAGAGGCGCTACTAGCGCGATCGCCGCAGCCCCTCACCAATCCCTATGAACAGGCACTGTTCTTAGCCCAAGCCCTGAAGCAAAACTATACGATTCAGCCCGAGCTACCATTTTTTGAAGCAAATGAGGATCTAGTTGAAGCATTTCTGTTTCAGTATGAGGGGGGCTATCCGGATCATTTCTCAACGGTGCTGACGGTAATGCTGCGCTCCATCAGCATTCCGGCGCGGCTGGTGGTTGGCTTTAGTCCCGGCGAATTCAATCCGTTTACTGGCTTCTACGTGGTGCAAAACACGGACGCCCATGCTATGACCGAGGTCTATTTTCCCCGCTATGGCTGGTTTGCTTTTGACCCCATCCCCGGGCACCCGCTGATTCCGCCCTCAATCGAAGATTCCCAGGTTTTCAGTACGCTGCGGCGTTTCTGGAACTGGGTGGCGGGCTGGCTGCCGTCCCCGGTGGCGGGCTGGCTCAATGGCGTTTTTGCATTCGTCGGAACGGCGATCGCCCGCAGCCTCGGCTGGTTCTCTGGCCTGTTCCGGCAGGGCTGGTTGGGCATCCTGACGGCGATCGCCACCCTGTTGGGCCTGGGCTTTTTGGGCTGGCTAAGCTGGCGCGGCTGGCTGAATTGGCGGCGTCAACGCTGGCTGCAAAAGCTGCCGCCTACTGAAAGTTTGTATCAGCAGATGGTGGAATGGCTAGCCCAGCAGGGATATCCTAAGTCTGTAGCTGAAACCCCCGTAGAGTATGCCCGGCGCTGCGGCGATCGCCCCGATCCGCAGCGTGCCGAAATCATTGCTGAAATTACTCAAGCCTATGTGCGCTGGCGGTATGGTCAACAGGCTCAAAACAATCCATATTTACAGCAACGCCTGCAGCGACTACGACAGCCTCGGCGGCGATCGCTGCCATAGATTCACCGCAAATAAGCCTTGCTAAAATGCCAAAAACCCGCTCAGCGAGCGGGTTTTATTCAATCGGAGCGGCGGGATTTGAACCCACGACCCCCACTACCCCAAAGTGGTGCGCTACCAAGCTGCGCTACGCCCCGGAACTTTATGCTTATCAAGCATAGCATAGGAGGTCAGGGCAATCAGAGCAAGTTTTGGCCAAAGGCCAATTTTTAGGGTTAGAAAGTAGAGTTCATCGGCGCTACCTGCTCGGCTAAAGGCAGCACATCTCGGCCATGCAGGTTGGGAATGGGAGGTGTGGCTTCAACCTTGAGAACATTGTTGGTGTTGATGAACACCGTGCGTTCTGGCAAATGCAAGATCCACCAGTGCGACTCTAACAGGTGCCGCGTATTCATTTGGAACTGAGAGGTTGTAGTAGCCTGCTCACCCACGGGCTGCGGAATTGAGAATGACTCAACCTGTCCATCTCGGTAGTAAAAGGTGATTTGGGTAGCGCCGCTAGCTGCATTCATGATTCTGTTCCTCTGGCTATCTGGCTAAGCAAGGCGATCGCTTTGCTTAGCCAGATATTACTCCACTGAGAGTCTTTTGTGCCGCTAGAATCCGTATGACCAGCGGGCGTTATAGCCGCGCGTGTCTAAATGAGTGAAGACGGTGGCACTGGCTAATCCCCCTTTAGATCCCCACCAGCCATTGAGGCGATCGTAGACGTCATAGGGATGGATACCCGAAACCACAAAATCCACAGCATCTCCGTTGAGATGTCGGGATCTAGAAGCCCCACCGACGCGCCGATTGGTAGCCGGATCGCGGTACCAGGAGTTGATCCGAATGGGTCGGTTGCCCAAACGCTTGCGCACTTCTTCCATTGCCTTGGCAATGCGGATAATGCCGTAGACTACGCCCGCATTCGCGGGGATGCGGCTGCCGTTATGAGTCGCTTCGGCCCAGGTGAAGTTGCCGTTGGGCAAAATCGGATTGGCCAAATAGTAAACGCCTTGAAAGCCCGGTAGCCGAATACTCGCGCCGCGATTGGGGGGCGCTGTGTCAGCGGTATCTTGAGGCTTGTTATCTGGCTCATTGCCTTCAATCTGTACATCCGGCATGTAGGCATACCAGGTATTGCGATTTTCCGGGCCGAGAAAAGCGCTGCTGAGCGCTAACTTGACATGGCTATTTTCAGCCGGTGCGTGGGAGTTAATTTCAAAGACCGTGCCGTTTTTGATGAAAATCTTTTCGGCGTCAGACAGTTCACTGGAGAGCTTAGGTTCCAGCTTGAATAGAGTATCGCTGATGACTTTGAGGGCAATGCTAGAACCCTGCACTTTCACGTCAGGATTAAAGGCATACCAGGTATTGCGGTTTTCTGGACCGAGAAAAGCGTTGGCGATCGCAACTTTGAGGTGATTTCCTTCGGCTGGCAGATAGGACTTGAGATCAAACTGAGTCCCGTTTTTGACAAAGACTTTTTCACGATCGGAGAGCTGACTTGACAACACTGGCCGCAGCTTGAAGAGGGTATCGCCAATGACCTGTAACTTCACCGGCGATTCTTCTAGCTTGATGTCAGGCTTGTAGACATACCATTGCGTCGCTTCGTCTGCCCCTAACGTCTGATTGGCTAAGGCAACTTTGAGATGATCTCCGCCCGCTTCTATGTAAAATTCAATTTCAAACTCAGTGCCGTTTTTAACAAAAACCTTATCAGACTCAGGTAGCTCACTCGACAGCTTTGGACTGCGCTTAAATAAGGTATCGCTGATTGCTCGAATTTTCATGACCAAACGTTCCCCATCACGGATGCTACACCCCTATCGTGCTCAGCCTAGCCTCTGCCACTGCGATCGCCAAGCTGACATTACAAAAGAGTTACAAGCGGCTGACTAGAACAGTCGTAGCCTTGGAATAGCCTGAATGACCTCAGCCGCCGCTGCCGGAGGCCAAGTACCTTCGGCCCCCCGATCCGTCAGTAAGATAAAGTGCAGGCTGAAGCTTTGGGGATAGCCTTCAATCTCAATCCAAATCAGCTCGCTTTCAGCTTCACAGGTAATTCGCTCCTCATCCATGAGTTCAGCCGCTACCTGCTGCACAGTCTCTGCTAGCTGGAGGGTCAGGCGGCAAAAGTCGTTGAGTTCAGCTTCGCTCAGCTCCAAAGACCAGCGATCGCCTGCCAGCAGACCTTGAAATTTGACAGCCGTGGGATCCCACCCCAAGCGCCAGCCGGTCCCCGATTTGATCTGCCGCATCCTGAGACTAGCGCAGCAAATCAGCCGCACCCGGAGCCGTAATGATGGGGGCCTGTACGGGAACGGTCGGTGCGGCCATTTCTGTAGCTTCTGACTCCACCTGAATCATCGGTACCAGTTCAGGGTGAAAAGCGGCAATTAAGGCCCAAACTAATCGGTCTCGCGTTTGACGACTGAGGCCAGCGATCGCGGCCCTGTCGCCCGAGAGAGGATTGCGATCAAAGCGAGAGGCAAAGGGATACTCGCTGGGATCTATCCGCTCGTTGGCACCTAGGTAATCCGCCAAAGTCAGCTTCCAATCTAAGCGAGACTGGGTTGAGCGGCCCTTCACGTAATAATGATAGCGAGCCAGCCGATTGACCAGGGTATTGGTAGCGGCTGCCGCATTGGCCTCAGCATCTATGTAGTTGTCTTCTCTGGGCAAGTCACTGATTTCTTGATAAACCTGCTCGGCAATTTGCCCTTGCTGCAGTCGCCTAGCCGGAGACTGAGCGGCAGCAGGCGATAGACTGCCCATCAAGAAGCTTACTGAAATGCCAACCAATAGCACTAAAGCCATGCGTCCGCCTAGCTGCTGCATTACGTCCCTACTCTCCAATGATTTCGGGCTGAGTGAGCTCATCGGACATTTCAATAATCGCTCTGAGAACGGGCTTCATCTTGGGATCATCCAGGGCGTCAAATTCTTCAAAACGGCGACGTTGCGCTCTGTTGGCAACCTGAACAGTGATGCGATAGCGGTTGGAGGCCGCCCCGATCAGCTCTTCAGTTCGACGCATGAGCTGATTGGTATCAAAAGGAGAGCGCTTTTTGAGCATGAATTTTCCCAGTCGTAGGTATCTCACCAGTTTACCAAACTCAATCAACCCTTTCTTTTGTAAAGAATTGAAAAGTGTGGTCACTTAATGTTAGGGTTTCCTATCAAGTAGCAAGACTTGCCTTCTCAGCTTTCGTTTGGTGCAGTTACGTAAACCAGGATCTCTTTTCAACATGACTATGGTTGCTTTGCCAGTAGCTAAACAGGTTACTGTTTTACCCAAAAAGGTCGTGGCAATCGGAGATAGCCTGGTTTATGGCTTTGGCGATCCTGAAGGTGGCGGCTGGGTAGAAAGGTTGAGAAGACGCGGCATGTCGCCGGAGAGTCCAGGACCGGTCATCTACAATTTGGGCGTGCGCGGAGATGGGGTGCAGCAGGTGGCCCGTCGCCTGGAAGGAGAATTTCGCTATCGAGGTGAACTGCGCAATCGGGTACCAGATCTGATCGTGTTGGCGGTAGGTCTAAATGATTCGGCCCAGGTAGGCAAACCGGGCGGGCGTAATCTCACCGAATTTCAGGCTTTTCGGCAACAGCTTGCGGCCCTGCTTGATCAGGCGCAACGGCTTTGTCCTGTCTTCTTTATTGGTATGCCCCCGGTAGAAGAGGCCAAGATGCCGTTTGCAGAAATTCTCTATTACTCACATAGCCAGCAGTATCGCTACAAGCAAGCAACTCAAGTTGCCTGCGCAGAAAGAAACATCCCCTACTTGGACATCTTTGAGCAGTGGATGGCTCTGGGAGAGAGCTGGTGGCGATCGCGCTTAAGCGCAGATGGCCTACATCCCAACACGCTGGGACACCAAACTCTGCTAGACACTGTCTTGAACTGGCCTAGTTTCCAGGCGGCGATCGCTCTCTAACCCCATTTGCCACCAGCAGGTTCAGCCCACAGCAAAACCCACAGGCAGGCTAGCAAACACGCGACTAAAACCAAAAGGCACCCTCGCGGCAACGAGAATTGAGGCAAAATCTGGCCTTGATGAAGCGGTTGAGGAGGCTCGGAGCAGGCTGGAGATTGAGGCAATGGTGGCATTCCTGTTGCGAGAGCATACGTCTGACTTGCGGCTGCTTGAATGATGGCGTGACTCTGAAGAGAAAAGTGCGCTGCCCTTCAGAGACGTTATGAAAGAACTCTACCTCAGATTCTAATCCTAGCTTGCAGCCGACCCGCTCAAATTTAGAACGGGCAAATTTCAGACTTTTAAGAGACTCCATATATACCCCAGGGGAGTGTATTTTTTCGATAAAGTCACTGATCCGAGTCTATACAGGTTTCAGGATAATTTCGTAGGCTTGCCATAGATAAAAACGGCTGTCAGATAATCTGCTGGTCTAGCTAGTAAAAGGTTCACAAGCTGCCATTAAAGTTACTAATGCAGCGCTTATAAGCGGTTTTGTTAAACCGCTAGCTGCTAGTAGATGAAGCTACATAAGATTGATTAGTTGTTCAGTTATACCGATAGATTTTTGCCAGAAAAAATGATTTAAAACGATGTGATTTTCAACTTTGGAATATTCAGGTTTGTGTCGCTATCCGTTTAGCCATCCTATAACTTTCTTAATTGCCAGCCAGCCATGCAGACTACTGTTTCCCAAACGCAGCCAGCCTATTTTCAGCAAGTTAAGGATTTGCTGCAGCTAGAAGCCGATGCGATCGCTGCCGCTGCTCAATATTTAAACGCCGAACAGGTCAATCAAGCCGTTGATCTGCTGCTGCAGTGTCAGGGCAAGGTAATTTTGACAGGTGTCGGCAAGTCTGGAATCGTTGCCAGAAAAATTGCCGCAACTCTCACCAGCGTTGGTACCAGCGCTCTCTATTTGCATCCAGTCGATGCGCTACATGGGGATCTAGGCGTTGTTTCTGCGGTTGACGTGGTGATTTTGCTCAGCAACAGCGGCGAAACAGACGAGCTGTTAGCGATGATGCCCAGTCTGCAGCAGCGGCAGGTGCCTCTAATCGCTATCGTCGGCAACCTGCGCTCGACCCTAGCACAGCAGTCACACGTAGCGCTGGCCGCTACCGTCGAGCGCGAGGCCTGTCCGCTCAACCTAGCACCGACAACCAGTACGACGGTTGCCCTAGCAATCGGTGATGCCCTCGCGATGACGATTGTGCAAATCAAGGGGCTGACGCCAGAGCAATTTGCCTTTAATCATCCGGCTGGGCGGTTAGGTAAGCGGCTGACGCTGCGTGTACAAGACCTAATGCACGGTGGCCTAGAAAATCCCAAAATCCTGCCTCAGGCTAGCTGGCTAGAAATGGTCAGCGCTATTAGCGAAGGTGGGCTGGGAGCGGTCAGCGTGGTCAATGAGAAGGGCATTCTTTTAGGCGTAGTCACCGATGGCGACCTGCGCCGCTCAATTGAGCGGGTGGATCCGACTGAGCTGTCTTTACTCACCGCTGCTGCCGTGATGACGGCAAATCCGACAACGGCCCAGCCCCAGCAGCTTGCCTATGACGCCCTGAAGGTCATGGAGAATCGCCCCTCTCAAATCGCGGTGCTACCGGTGGTTGACGATCAGGAGCAGTGCATCGGCATGCTGAGACTACACGATCTTGCACGGAGTGGTTTACTGTGAAAATTTTGGCTGTTATTCCTTCTCGCTATGCTTCCCAGCGCTTTCCTGGAAAGCCGCTGACCCTGCTGGGCGATCGCCCAATGGTGCAGTGGGTCTATGAGGCTGCCCAGGCTTGTGCGGTCTTTGACCGAGTGGTTGTCGCCACCGATGACGACCGGATTGCTCACCGGGTACGCCAGTTTGGCGGCGCGGTTGAGATGACCCGCTCTGATCATCAGACAGGCACCGATCGCGTTGCTGAAGTGGCAACTCGCTACCCTGACTATGAGGTAGTCGTTAATGTGCAAGGGGATCAGCCCTTCGTCAACTCTAAGATGCTGACCCAGCTAGTGCAGCCCTATCTTGATGGCCAGCGGCCTCATATGACGACGCTAGCCTGTCCTCTGGACTACGAAACCGCCTATAGCGACTCAAACTCAGTTAAGGTCATCTGCAATCAGCAGCAGCACGCCCTCTATTTTTCTCGCTCTCCTATTCCCTATTTCCGCAATCCTGGCCCAGCGCCGGTCTATCACCATTTAGGACTTTACGCTTTTCGGCGCGACTTTCTAGCCCAGTATGCAGACCTGGTGCCCACGCCTTTAGAAGCCTGTGAAGGTTTAGAGCAGCTACGGGTGCTAGAGCATGGCTATACCATTGCTGTCAGCCAAACCGAAACAGCCGTTCCCGAAATTAATACTCCCGACGACCTGATTTACGCCCAGTCTTTTATCACTCAGAAGGTAGCTTCATGATTCGCTCTCAAATCACCGAAAACTTAGCCATTGGTGACAATTGTCCTCTAGCTCTGTTGGGCGGCCCTTGCGTGATCGAGTCGGCTGACTTCACGCTGAAGATGGCAACGGAAATCCGTCAGGTTTGCGATCGCCTGGGCATTTCATTCATCTTCAAGTCTTCCTTTGATAAAGCCAACCGCACCTCAATTAGCTCCTTCCGAGGTCAGTCCCTGGAAGAAGGCTTAAAAATTTTGCAGCGGGTCAAAGATGAAGTTGGCGTTCCGGTTGTTACCGATATCCACGAAAGTCATCAGGCCGCTCCCGTTGCTGAAGTAGCTGATATTCTTCAGATTCCGGCTTTTCTTTGCCGCCAGACCGATCTGCTCCTAGCCGCAGCGGCCACAGGTAAAGCCATCAACGTCAAAAAGGGCCAGTTTTTAGCGCCCTGGGATATGAAGAACGTGGTGAAGAAGCTAGAAACGGGCGGCGCCAAAAATATTTTGCTGACAGAGCGCGGCACGAGCTTCGGCTACAACACTCTGGTTGTGGATTTTCGCGGCCTGCCCCAGATGCGCGATTTTGGCTATCCGGTGGTTTTTGATGCGACCCACAGCGTCCAGATGCCGGGCGGTCAGGGCAACAAATCTGGCGGACAGCGCCAGTTTGTCCCCCCGCTAGCCCGAGCCGCAATGGCAATTGGCGTAGATGCGCTGTTCATGGAAGTGCATGAAGATCCTGACCGGGCACCCAGCGACGGCCCCAACATGGTGCCGCTAGCCCAGCTCGAAGATTTACTACAGCAGCTGCTACGGGTGCGGGAAGCCGCAGCACCTAAGTCTTTGGCCGGTGTAGCCTAGTTGAGCGAGTCCCTTATTTGTTGAAAGGTGTAGTCGATATGCAAGTTGCCGGCACTAACCGACTGACAGAGGCTGATTTGCGCGATCGCCTATCTCGTGTTCGTCTTTTGGTTCTTGATGTCGATGGCGTCCTCACCGATGGCGGCCTCTACTACACCGACTCAGGAGAAGAACTTAAGAAGTTCAATGTCAAAGACGGGCAGGGCTTGCAGCTAATCAGACAGGCAGGGTTGGAGGTCGCTATTATTAGCGCTAGCGCCTCAACCGCTACCTTGCACCGAGCTAAAAAGCTGGGAATTAGCCATGTCTATATTGGCGTTAGCCCTAAGCTGCCTGTGCTGCAAGAACTTTGTCGAAAACTAGCCATAACCCTAGATCAGGTCGCCTATGCCGGAGATGACGTCAAAGACCTGCCGGTTATGGAAGTGGTCGGCTGCCCGATGACGGTAGCTGATGCGATGCCAGCCAATCAAACCGCTGCTATTTATGTCACCCAGAGAGGAGGCGGTCAGGCGGCCGTGAGAGAGATTTGTGAGCTGCTGCTAGCCGCTGTCAAGCCGTTATAGTTTTGTGAGTTTTCTATGGCCCTGAAGCTTAGCAACTTGGTTCGGAAAGTGACAGATCCGATCGAGGCCAGCCTCTTATCTGATCACTATTTTTCACTACAGCAGTACCTTAGCTACAGCGATAAGCTGGGGCTATTGCAAAAGTCTTTCAGCTATCGGCTAACACCTCAGCCAGAGGCAGAGCAGCCAGAAATCATTTTTTTCCTATATTCCAAAGCCTGCGAGCGGATGCTGATGCCGCTGCTGTTGAATTTACTACAGCGCTCTGAGGTAAAAACGCAGGTGCGTTTGACCCTCGTTGTCCTAGGCAATATTCATCGGCTGCGGCTGTCTCCGACCTATACGGAGGCGATCGCAGCGGCAAACTGTTCGATTGAGAGTGACTACTTTAGTCTGATTCGAGCCTGCGCCCAGCCTGAAAATAAGCTGGTAGTGATGTGTTTAGACCACCGGGCTAGGCGCGAGTTTCATCGATGCGGCACTGAAACGGCTGATAAGCTGCGGCAGTGTGGGGTTAAGACTCTGTCGATTCAGCACGGGGGCACACGTCAAGACAGTGTCCAAGATCTGGCTACTGCAGCTTCCAATAGAGTCTTAGTTTGGGGCCAGCGGGTTTACCGAGAACTCATCGAGCGTTATGGAGTAGATAAGCAGCGGCTGCGGCTGGTGGGAAATCCGCTCCACGATCGCTTGGCCCAACTGGAACCCACTCAGGTGAAAGAAACGCTGCTCCGGACTTATCCTCACCTGCGATCGCAGCTATGCCATAAGCGTCTAATTCTGCTGGCGACGACTGTTCAGGCAGAATACGCCGATCAGCCCAATGAGCAGGCTCTCTACCGGGAATATGTCAGCCACCTCTACAACAGCATCGACTTCTCTCAGTACGTCCTGGTCGTCAAAATGCACCCGCTAGACAGCCTAGATCCCAACCTCTACCGAGAGCTGATTCCGGCGGCGGTGACAGACTCAGTTGTCGTGGTCGAACCTAGCCAAATCGAACTGGATGTCTATTCGCTGCTGTCAGTGGCAGACTTACTAATCACGCGGGCTTCAACGGTAGCTGAAGAAGCTCTAATCATGCAGCGCAGCGTTATTGCTTTTGACCTGAAACCAGAAGGCCCTGCCAAGGGCTATAAGCACTTAGAAGAATATGGCAGCTTTATGACCGTTTACCGGCAACCCGCAAACCAGCTAAAAGAGGCGATCGCAGCGGTGTTTGAAAAGCCACAGGTCAGTCGTCAAAGTTTAGACACGACTGCAGAGCTGACCTATCGCCTGGATGGACAATCTACAGCTAGAGCTGCAGACGCTCTGCTGATAGAACTGGGATGGCCGCAGCCAGAGCCTTTGGCAACAGCCCAGATGGCCAACCCGTACAAAGCCGAAGCTTCTACCCCAGCTTAGTTTTAGAACCAGCCAATATTCTTTATAGCTATGAAAACAATTGCTTTAATTGAGACAAATTACGGCAACGGTCATCACCTGACCTATTTACGCCTGTTCACCAAGATTCTGCTGGAGCAGCAATGTCAGGTGATGGCTTTTTATCCTGAGCCAGCGGAATTAATTGATTGGGTTGAGGCAAATTGCCCAGAGCACCGCGATCGCCTATGGACTTTTACCCTGCATAAGCATCAACGGCGGCGGCTGCCCATTTTAGGGGCTGTACCAGAGCCGGTTGCCGTCATTGAAAGGTGGCAACATGTGGCTAAATCTGTGGGTGATGCCTCGAAAGAGATTGGATTTTCCCCCGATTTAGTCTTTCTAAACTGGATAGATAACTATCTCAGCCACTATTTAACCCACCACATTATTGACTATATCTTCCCCTATAACTGGTCAGGCATTTATTTCCGACCAGGCGTTCTTAGATTTGGCCAGCGGTCTTTGGCTAAGCTCGGCGAACCTTTGTCTCACTATGCAGTCGCTCGCTCTTCTCGCTGCAAGGCGCTAACCATGCTGAATGAGGAGCTAGTAGACGATTTACAAAAAGACTTAGAAAAGCCAGTCATTGCTTTTCCCGATATTACTGATGAAGCGCCGCCTCAACCTGATAATGAGCTAGCCCAAAAAATTCGGCAGCAAGCAGGCGATCGCAAGATCATTGGGCTTATTGGTGCCCTAAGCAAGCGTAAAGGCATTTTAACCCTGCTTGAAGTAGCTCGACAATCGCTGCCGGAGAACTGGTTTTTCGTCTTTGCGGGTCAGCTAGACGAATCTATGTTTAATCAGGAATTTGATCAGCATTTTCCGGAAGAATTCAAGCAAATAAAGCGCATGAAGGAAGCGCCGCCGTCTAACTGCTATTTTCACTTTGAATCTATTCCGGATGGCCGTGCTTTCAATAGCGTTATCGATGTTTGTGATGTACTGTTTGCAGCCTATGAAAATTTTCCCTACAGCAGCAATTTGCTGACAAAAGCTGCTGTCTTCAAAAAGCCGGTAATTGTCAGTGAAGGCTACTGCATGGCGGCTCGAGTTGAGAAGTTTGGATTTGGCGTAACGATTCCTGAAGGAGATGTCGATAAATGTATTGAGGCTTTGCACTATCTTTGTGATAATCCGGAACAGACTTTGCAGACATTGAACTCAGATTTTGCAGGCTATCATAGCCTGCATTCAGTTGCTCAGATTCGCAAAGTTTTTCAGGAGATCTTAAGCAAGCTGGATTCGCCGGTTGCTGCCGCATAGATTTCTCACCTCTCACCTCTAAGTTTGATTATTGATTAGGAGTTTTTCTGATGAAGGTATTGGTAACAGGTTCAAGCGGTCTAATTGGCTCCGAAGCGGTTGAATACTACGATCGCGAAGGCCATCAGGTCGTGGGCGTTGACAACAATATGCGGGCCGAATTTTTTGGCAAGCAGGGGGATACGCTTTGGAATTTGGGACGACTAAAAGAGTCCACCCAGCAGTTTTCACATCAGAGCATTGATATTCGCGATCGCGATCGCATTTTCAAGCTCTTTGAAGCCGAAAAATTTGACTTAATCATTCACTGCGCCGCTCAGCCTTCCCATGACAAAGCCTGTCAAATTCCTTTGCTCGATTTTGAGGTCAACGCTCTAGGAACCGTCAATCTTTTAGAAGCCACTCGTCAATTTTGTCCGGAGGCTGTTTTTATTCACATGAGCACCAATAAGGTGTATGGAGATGCCCCCAACGAAATTCCCCGGGTTGAATTGGAGAAGCGTTATGATTACGCCAACCCTGAAGACTACAACGGTGTTTCTGAAGCGTGCCGCATAGACCGCTGCCTGCATTCTCTATTTGGCGCTTCCAAAGCGGCGGCAGATATCGTAGCTCAAGAGTATGGTCGCTACTTTGATATGAACGTGGGTATTTTCAGAGGCGGCTGTCTCACAGGCCCTTCCCACTCAGGAGTAGAACTACACGGCTTTTTATCTTACTTAGTCAAGGTGGCCGTCAGCGGTCGCACCTACAAAGTCTTCGGCTACCAAGGTAAGCAGGTCCGAGACAATATTCACAGCTACGATGTGATTCAAGCTTTTGAAGCCTTTCGCCGTAACCCCAGACCGGGTGAGGTCTATAACCTCGGCGGTGGGCGCGGCAACAGCGTTTCTATGATGGAAGCTTTCGATCGGGTAGAAGCAATTACCGGGCGCAAAGTTCAGTGGGAATATGTTGAGCGCAATCGTATTGGCGATCACATTTGCTATATCTCAGACCTGAGCAAGCTCAAGTCTCATTTTCCTGATTGGGATATTACCCGCAGCCTAGATGACATTTTCCAAGAAATGGTAGAAGCTGAGCAATCCCGCATGGCGGTTGTTTAAAGCCGTTGGCACAAGCCTCTAGCTGATATAGAGTTGAGAACTCAATATCTTAGAGCAGTTCACAGGTCAGGGCTGAGGTCTTCAATTTAAGTTGAATAGTTGACTCAGCCCCATGATTTCTCAGGTTTAATAGCTTACCCAGCTTGAACTGATCCGCTGTAGCCCTTTAGATCCGACGCTAAAGCAGATCAAGATGTGGTGCATCAGTTTGTATCTGTGTTTAGGCAGTATCCTTCACGTGAGCGGGTTTAATCCGACACGGTGCTGGCGAGCCACCTGTAGAGTTTTGAGACACGTTTTTGATCTAACCCTGCTTTTCAGCAGTTTGATCCGGCGAAAATCTCTCTATAACTGTGAACTATGTTAAGCAAGATAGACGGTCAGCGCTTACAAAAGTGCCTTAAAGTTTTTGATTTAGTTCCCGATCGGCCTGCTTCTAAAACCTGGCTGCCCTCTCTAGATGGATTACGAGCGATCGCGGTTATACTTGTGTTCTTAGAGCATGTCACTGGAAACGTGTTAGAAAGTAGCTCAAGTGATCGGACTTTGACTACTTTTTTTAACTTTGGTCATGCAGGCATGGGACGCTCTGGCGTCTATTTATTCTTCGTATTAAGCAGCTTTTTGTTAACCAGCCAGTTGCTACGACCGAGTGTCAAATTTCGCAGTTTCTCTTTGTGGATAAACTACGGATTCAAGCGATTTATTCGCATTTATCCGCTTTATCTGTTTGTTCTCCTAGTCTACGTCGTATTTCCAAGCTTCAAATACAGCTTTCATGATCTGGCTGCCCATTTGGCACTACAGGCAGCCGGAAATCATTTTTGGACAATTCCAGTGGAAGTCAAGTACTACTTTATTCTGCCGGGAATTGCCTGGTTAATCAGTAAGCTGACACAGCGCAGCTTGTCGCTGGCAGTTCTGACGATGTTTAGTTTGATGCTGATTAGCGAGCTGATAGAAGCTACTATTTGGACATCGGCTCGGCTTTCGGTTTTGCCTCACCTATCGATCTTCCTCATCGGCTCTCTAGCCGCACTGATCCATAGCCAACTGCTTAATCAGGCTGAGCAGCCGGGTCGCGTTAAAACTGCGATGGAAGTCTTATCGATTCTAGCGGTATTAGGCATTGCCATCAGTCTGCAGACACAGCCGGTTCATCTCGCTTGGTTGTGGTTGTTCGGAAGTGAAATGCCTATGGTTGCAGATAATCACTGGCTCTATCAGCTACACGGCCTGCTTTGGGCTATCTTGCTAGTCTGTCATTTACACGGTCGTGGCTGGATCAGTCATGTCCTCAGTTGGAAGCCGCTTCGCTACATCGGCGTAGTCAGCTTTGGTATCTATCTCTGGCACATCGCGGTTTTGGGCTACCTTGACGCTCATTTAACGCTGCCTAGCTTTGCCAAGGTGGCGGCGATCGCAATTGTGACGGTGGCAGTGGCCACGGTTACTTATATCACAATTGAAAAACCTACCCTGCGGTTACGGCTACTTAGACCGCCTTCAGCCTCTCTGGCCTACAAATAGTTTTTCTGGCTGGATTTCCTTTTCCAACTTTTAGCAGCTCAGGAGTCACCACTTATGAAATCTCTCATTCTCAGTACCTCTGATATTGAAGGGGGTGCTGCCAGAGCTGCCTATCGCCTGCATCAGGGATTGCGGTCAGTGGGAGCGCCGTCCCAAATGCTGGTTCGCGCTAAGCTGAGCCGCGATCGCTCAGTAATTGCGGAAAAGTCATTGCTGACGAAGCTGGGACCTCAGATGAACGGCAGAGCGGTGCGGAAATATCCTCAACGCAATCGGATGATTTCGGCTCAGTGGTTTCCCGATGCGATCGCTAAGCGCGTTGAGCAAATTAATCCCGACATTGTCAACCTTCACTGGGTTTGCAACGGTTTTGTCAAAATTGAGACGCTAGCTCGGCTGAAGCGACCTCTAGTCTGGACTTTACAGGACATGTGGCCGATGACGGGTGGCTGTCACTATAGTGAAGACTGCGATCGCTATCAAAAAGCCTGTGGCAGTTGTCCTCAGCTAGGCAGCGATCGCGAGCAGGACTTGACCCGATCTATTTGGCGGCGTAAACAAAAAGCTTGGCAAGCTGTTGATTTAACTATTGTGACGCCAAGCCAGTGGATGGCTGACTGTGTTCGGGCTAGTTCTTTGCTCGGCGATCGCCGAGTTGAGGTGATCCCGTTTTGTTTAGATACCCAAACCTACCGACCCTTTGATCAAAAATTTGCCCGTAACGCCCTGGGACTGCCACAAGACAAGCAAATCATTCTGTTTGGGGCGCTGGCAGCTACTATTGATCAGCGCAAAGGATTTCACCTACTGGTGCCCGCCCTACAGGCTCTAGGACAGAAGGGGTGGCAAGACCGGGTCGAGCTAGCGGTTTTTGGTTCCTCTGAACCGGAAAAACCAATCGATTTAGGTTTTAAGGCCAACTATCTAGGTTCGTTTCAGGATGATTTGAGCTTAGCAATGGTTTACTCGGCTGCTGATGTCATGATTGTGCCCTCGCTGCAGGAATCTTTCGGCCAAACGACTTCAGAAGCATTAGCTTGCGGAACTCCCGTCGTGGCCTTTGACGCAACCGGACCGAAGGATATTGTGGATCACCAACTGAATGGCTATCTTGTTAAGCCCTATGAAGTCGAAGACTTGACCCAGGGAATTGCCTGGATTTTGGCAGATCCCGGTCGGTTAACCCAGCTAAAAATACGGGCGAGGGAGAAAGCTGAGCAAGCTTTTGCTCTAGACATACAGGCCAAACAATATCTTCAACTCTTTACAGAACTACTCCAGCCCGGTTCCCCCAAAGCGAGTCGCGCCTGAAAAGTCTTAATCGTTAATCAGTACTAATACTGTCTCCTGAGCTGCTTAAAGCCTGCTGTGGTAGCAAAAATACTTACACCGTCATGATTTGAGTATGGATTGCTACCGAAAAGGCAACGAGCCTAGAGCCGCAGGTTTGCTACTAGCCAATCCGCTCTTGCTTCAGGCTGTCAGCTTAGCCTGCGGAATTAGATTGTTTAATGGTGGCTCAAGAGCCTGCTGGTCTAAGTATTGAGGCTAGCTCATCTAAACGGACATAGAAATATTTCGAGCCTGGCTTTTTGATCCCGGAGCGATCGCGGTGAAATTCCACACTGCCTAAATACTATTCGGGTCATTCTTCATCGGAACTTTTCAGTGTCAAGGGTATCCACTGAATAGAATACTCACATAGGAGAAGGTTTCTTTGAAGCCATCCTACTCCCCTCTATTTGCATCGATAAGAGTACAAATTTATAACGACCTCTTAGGAAAGGTATGGCTAAATGTCTCCCTGCAATTGACGTTATTAGTTCACCCGTGACGGCGCTGCCCTTTGGTCAGCAAATCAACCAGATCGTGATTTGGGCTAAAGAGCGCAAGAGCAAGTTTGTCTGTGTGGCAAACGTGCACATGCTTATGGAAGCCTACTGGCGAGAAGATCTAGGGAATGTGCTGCGTCAGGCTGATATTGTTACGCCAGACGGTATGCCTCTGGTTTGGATGATGCGGCTTTTAGGTGCTACAACACAAGATCGCGTAGCTGGATTAGATATTTTGTTCTCCACTGCAGAGACTTGTGCTAGAAGCGATGTCAGTTTGTTCTTCGTCGGTTCTGAGCAGCCCGTCCTCAATCGTATGCGGCAGCGTCTGCTACGAGAATTTCCCGATCTAAAAATCGCGGGTATGCAACCGCTGCCGTTTCGGCCCTTAACCCCTCTAGAAGACGAAGCACTTATCAAACAGATTAACGGCAGCGGGGCGGGCGTCGTTTTTGTCTCCCTTGGCTGTCCCAAGCAAGAGTACTGGATGGCCCAACACCAGGGCAAAATCTCAGCCGTCATGATTGGCTTGGGTGGAGCGTTCCCAGTTTATGCAGGACTGCAAAAGCGCGCTCCCCGTTTTATCAGAGAGCTGGGTCTAGAGTGGTTTTACCGTCTGGTGCAGGAGCCTAAGCGACTCTGGCGTCGCTATGGTTCAACCATTCCTCCCTTTGTCTGGTTAGCCATGAAGCAGCTTTGGTCTCATCGTTGCTCTCAGTCCCAAGAGCTACCAAGCTAAACCGCCATAGTTTGTATTTGTTAGTCGTTAACAGTGGCAGCGTGGTGATGGCTGCAACGCTCTTGTACTCTCTAGGTACGCTAAGGACGAATCAGATGTTGCTGCGATCGCTGTTGGTTAGCCAAAACTCTAGCTCGACGTAACGGCTGCTGCACTAAATGAGCCGCTAAGCCCAATCCAGTCAGAGCCACTAAAGCTAAAATCCCAGGCTGAGACAGTCCCACTGTCAGCCCCAAACTCAGACTACAGCCCAGTAAAGTTGTCAAGATTGCTACCCTGATCGCAAAGCCGTTATTAAACTGTCTTTGCACCAGCGCTTCAACGGTCATGCCTAGAACCAGTCCGGTAATCCAGCCGCTGACTAGACCGGCCCCGCAGCCGAGCAAAATTTCAGAGAGGCTGCCGCCGATCTCGCCAGCCATGAACCAGGCTGACAAGAAAGTTGCAGCACCCACTAGGCCGCCCGCTAAAACCCCAGCATTGGCGCTGACCGCTGAACCCGTAGCGGCTAGGGTCCAGCCCGCTACCTCCAAACCCGCCGCCGTGCCCGCCGCCGTACCAAAAGTTGCTAGCGCTAAATCACCTTCGAGGGCGACATTATTGAGGACAAACCAGTAAAGTCCCCGATACAGAAAGAGGCAAAAGAGAAATAGTAAACTCAAGGACTGCCAGTAAGCCTGCTTTTGACGCCCCAAAATAGGAGCCGTCTTCACCTGCAAGTCAATAGAATAGCTTTCAGGTAGCGCATTGGTGGTCAGTCGCAGAGTTCGCTCATAAAGGCGATCGCTCATTAAGCGTCTAACATCAACAGTGACCTGACAACAGGTGTGATTACCGCGAAACGAGCTTGGATGAAGCGTAATCCAGGAATGTTCACCCGCTAGAGCTGGATCGTGGGGATGCGATACAACTTCCCACTGCCCCTCTAGGGTCGTTTCCGGAATAGGATTATCGATTTCAAGCGTGTGCGTGAGGATCTGAGCCGATCCGGTGGCGGCAAGCTGGATTTTGGCAGCACTCAGCCGCACCTTGGGCGCATAGATAGGGCAAGCTGGAACGGCCTGCAAAGCTTCTACAGCATTGGCGTAGCGGTCTTTCAGACGAGGCTCAACCATCCGTTCGAGCCAGCTAGTCCAATGGGGGTTAATTTTAGGCACCAAATGCTTGAACTTGACCCGGTAGCTAATGTCAACAAGATCGCCAATACCGTCCGGCTTGGTTCTAGTCAGTAAGCAAACCAGTGTCATACCCAAACCGTAAAGATCGGAGGCTTCGGTCAGCGTCCGGTTAAAGAGCTGCTCAGGCGGCATAAAGCCCAGGGTCCCTTTCACAACGCTGCTGACGCCCACTTCGCCATCGCCAATGCGAGCAAAGCCAAAGTCCACTAGGTAAACATTGAGCTGTTCATCCACCAGGATGTTGTCTGGCTTGATGTCGCGGTGGATCACAGGCGGTAGACGCGACTGCAAGTAGACCAGAATTTTAAGAACGGCGATCGCAATTGTCTGGACTTCAGCAGGGCTAAAACTACGATTCGCGGTTAAAGAAAGTGCCTGCTTGTACTCCTGCACCATGCAAAAGCCAGCGTCCGTTTGAAACCCATCTAAATACCGAGGAATACCTACGTGATTGAGCGATCGCAGCACTTCAATCTCACGCTGATAGGTATCGTAATCAGACCAAGTGGCCTGTGTTTTGGCAAACTGAAACTGTTTAATGACAACTTTAGTTTGGGTACAATTACGCTTGGCTAAATAGGTGACGCGCCCCCCGGCTCGATTGCAGCCAAGCTCTTGCTCAACCTGATAACCATGATTGCTGAAGTCCGGACAGTCAGTCATAGATTTTCGAGTAAAGTTGGGAAATGTATCACCGATCAGCCTGTGCTTCACATAAAGCTAGAAGCAGCATAACTTGCTCTTAGTTTTCACGCAGTAACTTTACAAAGCCTTGATGATCAAAGTTCAAAATTAGCCCGGTATTTCACTTAGGATTTATACAGCCTGATGTTGTAAGAAGTTTTCGCAAAACTCCTGATACCTGGCCGTAGGGCTACCTTACAGCTCGGTAGGATTTGAGAGAGGTTTCAATATTCTTCTCAGCAACTCTCCTCAAAATCTATGAAGCTCCTGCGAGTTTTTACCCATGACTGCGTCTAGCTTCCTTTCACGATCTTTAGTTTCATCCCTGACTGGCTTAACCTTGCTCGTCTCACCCACAGTTTCGGCGCTAGCCGCTAATTCTGTGCCTGCTCAGGGAGTAGACACTAGCCGCTTGGCTCAGATTCCTGAAGCTGGTTATTCACTGGGCGCTGGCGATCGCATTCGCATCGATATCTTTCGGGTTCCTCAATACAGCGGTGAACACGAAATTTTAATCGACGGTTCAGTCACTTTACCCGTTGCTGGCAGAGTCAACCTATTGGGACTAACGCCCGATCAGGCTGCTGCTGCCGTCAGAGCCGCTTACAGCAACATTTTGAGACAGCCCAGGATTACAGTGGTTTTGCTAGCGCCTCGGCCATTGCGGATTGGGATCGCTGGAGAAGTCGCAACACCCGGTTCCTATACGGTTGAGCGGACAGGGGCCCAGTTTCCGACAATTACCAGCCTATTAGAGAAGGCTGGCGGCGTGACTCAGCTTGCAGACCTGCGGCAGGTGCAGATTTACCGGCCTCGACCTACAGGCGGCAATGAGTTCATTACGGTCGATCTTTGGCAGCTAGTTCAGACAGGTGACCTGCAGTATGACGTCACGCTGCGCGATGGCGACAGCGTCTTTGTGCCGACTGCAACTGCCCTCAATCTGACTGAGGCGCTACAGCTTTCATCAGCTAGCTTTGCGGCGGATGAAAGTCGCCCGCTCAATATTGCTGTTGTCGGTGAGGTCTTTCGTCCAGGTCCTTATACAGTCACTGGCACAGCTCGCACCGGCGCGGCTGGCGTTCCCGGCGGTGGGGGCGGTACCTCAATCCCGCCAACTGTTACGCGAGCTATTCAGGTCGCTGGCGGGATTAAGCCTTTGGCTGACGTGCGCGAGATTCAGGTGCAGCGTCAAACCCGAACCGGGACTCAGCAAACGATTGCCGTGGATCTCTGGCAGCTACTGCAGCAGGGAGATCTCACGCAGGATATCGTGCTACAAGAAGGTGATACGGTCGTGGTGCCGACTGCTGACGGTATTAATTCCGAAGAAGCAGCTCAGCTTGCCTCGGCTAGCTTCTCGCCCGACACGGTACAGGTCAATGTCGTGGGTGAAGTGACCAGTCCCGGTATTATTCGCGTTCCGCCTAATACGCCTCTCAATCAAGGACTGCTAGCGGCTGGCGGCTTCAACAACCGAGCCAGTCAGGGGGAAGTTGATTTAGTCAGGCTGAATCCCAATGGCACGGTAGAGCGTCGCACGGTTGATGTCAATTTTGCCGAAGGTGCAGACTCAGACAGCAATCCAACTTTACGCAACAACGACGTCATCATTGTGAGTCGCTCAACAGCAGCCAGTATTGGCGATACGCTCGACAATATTGCGCGGCCCATTAGCAGTGCTTTATCACTTTTAACCTTGCCTTTCACACTGCTACGGCTGTTCTAAAAAGATCCAAATCTCGCACATGGCATAATTAGCTACTGCCCGGTTCAATTACACGTTGTTACAAGTTTTGGTATCAATCAGTTATAACTTTCTGGCCCTGGTCAATATGAACTGAAAACTACCTCAAGTTTTGATTTTTCCTGTAGGGTTTAGCCAAGGTAGACATTTTCATGAACGCTGATCACTCCCTCCAGCCCGCTTCAATTCCACCAACGCTTCCTGCGATCAGTCCAAACGTCAGCGGGGATGAGGGAGGCTTAGACCTAACTCAGGTCGTTGGCGCTATTCGCCGTAAGCTCCTACTGGTGGCTGGTGTTACCACAGTTGTCGCCTCCGCTGCCGTGCTCAAGGCACTGACGGATACGCCGGTCTACGAAGCAGACTTTGAACTTTTAACTAAACCTGTCACTTTAGAAACGCAAATTATTTCTGCTGCCAACCCGAATACGCTGAGCAACCAGGAAGAAATTGTGGCCGTCTCTGTTGACGAGGCAAAGCTGAAGATTCTGATGAGTCCTCGGGTAATTGATTCAGTCGTTACAGAAATTCAAGACAGTTTTTCAGAAGAGATCAGCTACGACGAGATTGTGGGTGGGCTAAGCGTCAAGCCAACCTCTCCTGACATTTTACAGGTGGTCTATCAGCACCCCGATCGCGAAGTCGTTAATATTGTGCTGACTACGGTGGCTCAGGCCTATTTGGACTTTAGTTTAGAGGAGCGACAAAGCGATATTTTACGAGGAATTGCTTTTGTCGATGAACAGTTACCGCAGTTGCGATCGCGCGTGGATAGTCTCCAGGCTGAGCTAGAAAGTCTGCGTCAGGCCTATAACCTAATCGATCCTGAACTACAGGGACAACAGCTTTCCCAACAGGTCAGCGGTTTTACCCAAGAACAGCTCAACATTCGTGTTCAGCTAGAGGAAGCAAAGCTGCTCTATGCCAACCTACAGCAAGAACTCAACCAGCAGGGAGAAACCGCTGCCTCATCGCTCCTCAAGCAAGAGACGCGCTACCAAAGCCTGCTTGATCAGCTACTTGCCATAGACACCCAGCTAGCAGAAGAGTCTATTCTTTTCTTAGACGGCAGCCCAGAAATTCAGTACTTACAGGAACAGCGACAAAACCTGCTGCCGCTGCTACAGCAAGAAGGCAACCGAGTTGAGCGGCAGGTGGCTGGCAATATTCGAGAGCTGCAAAGCCGCGATCAGGCTCTCGGACAGGCGATCGCGCAGCTTAATGAGCGCATCAAACAGCTTTCTTCGGTCGCCCGCCGCTACAGCGATATTCAACGCGAACTGCAGATTGCAACTGACAACCTCAACCAGTTTTTGTCTAAGCGGGAAGCACTGCGCATCGATGCCGCTCAGCGTCAAACGCCTTGGGAGCTGCTCACCCAACCGGGCAGGCCAAAGGCCTCAGCCGCCAGCGTCAAGCGCAATTTAATGCTGGGAACTGTCTTAGGTTTACTGCTGGGAATTGGCGCGGCTCTAATCGTCGATCGCCTCAGCAGCATTGTCTACACCCTCAAAGATCTCAAGTCTATTGGTAAGCTCCCGCTGTTGGGCGTCATTCCCTTCAACGAGTATTTAGAAAAATATGGTCCTGCCGCCAGCGTCGCGACTCGTCTACGTCAGGCAGGCTATATTTTCGACATTACTGATAATGAAGATGAGCTACAGACTCAGGCCTCAACGCCTTTTGTAGAAGCGTTTCGATCGCTCTATGCCAGCCTGCGCTTACTAAATCCAGACCGCCCGCTGCGCTCGGTGACCACCAGCTCAGCGATTCCTAACGCTGGAAAAACCACCGTGAGTATTCACTTAGGCCAGGCCGCAGCGGCAATGGGACAGCGCGTGCTGATCGTCGATGCCGATCTGCGCCGTCCGAGCATACACAAGCAGATCGGTTTAAGAAATAACAAGGGACTCACCGACCTAATTTCAACCGCTGAGCTTGAAATTGAAGATGTCATTCAGCAAGTGCCCCTAGATGAAAATCTACACGTGATTACGGCAGGTACGCTGCCGCCCGATCCGACTAAGGTACTGTCTTCTCAAAGAATGCAGCGATTTATGCGGGAGGCCGAAGAAAAGTTTGACTTTGTTATCTACGATATGCCGCCGCTGCTGGGCTTTGCCGATGCTTACCTGGTAGGCGCTCATACGGGCGGCTTCTTGATGATTGTTGGCCTTGGCAAGGTGAAGCGCTTTGTCATTGAGCAGGCCATTGAAGAACTAAAAGTCTCAGGCATTCCAGTTCTGGGCATGGTTGCCAATGGTGCTCAGGAGAACTCAATTACCACCTACAGCTACTACCAGTACTACAACCAAAACGGCCAGGTGAAAACTAACGGTCATCTGCCGAGTGCAGATGCCAAGGGTGGGCTGATTGATTCAATCAAAGATCTTTCAATTATGAAGTCCCTGACTAAGCGATAGAAAGGCTATGCCTAACAGCGTTCTACGGATCGCTTGTTTATGCTCGCCTACTCAACTGGGTCAGCGAACGGCGCTTTAGAGATGCTCTGCTAAGGCGGCACTTAACTGCTCTTGCTGCTGGGGTGAACCTGCCAACAGCACTGAGATTTGGCCAACTAGAATCGGACCCCAATTGACTAGAATAGCGCCTACATGGGTTTGTGGATTAAATTCCAGCTCTCCTAAATTGATGTCTTTGAGCGAACGATAGCGGGTTTTGAAGTTTTTGTGCATCCAGTGAGTGATCCCGAGTTTGCGGGCAATCCCGGTGGGATAGGAGGCCCCGTTGAAGCGAGGATTGCATTCAATGGCGAGAAACTTCACGGTGTTTGCGCTGTCGTCCTCGTCCGCTTCGGGAACAACAGCCACGTCAAAGGCAAAAATGCCTTTAATCCCGTTTTGCACCACCCATGCCGCCATTGGATCAACGGTTTCCCAGGGGGCATAGCTTGCCGGATGGCGATTGCCCTGATGGGTAAAACCATCTAGAATCTGCTCTGTTGCCGCTAAACGCTCGGCGCCGTCTGGCGTTGCCTGATACTGGAGGTTTAAAAAGGTGGGCGCAACCACTTCTGCCTGGATCTGTATCGGCATTTCGTCGGCGATCGCCTCTAAACCCGCCAGCAAATCTGACTGCTTTTCACAGCGAACAATCCCAACTCCATCTACTGAAATAGCTGGTTTCAGGTAGCAGGGATAGGTAAATTGCGCTTCAGGCTGCAGCTCAGCTTTACTAGCGAAACACAGCGTTTGAGGAACCTTCACGCCGAGTTCATGGGCGAGTTGAATAAAATTATTTTTGCAGTTCATGAACTTCACCGCTTTGGCCCAGGCTGGATCTAACTGCTCGAACCAGCGCTGCCGTTTTTGATGTAGCTGTATAGTATCGCCAAAGTAAAAAACGGAGCGATCGCACTCGTCGTGCTTTTCAAGATAGTCTAGGGAGTCGTCCCAAATGACCGTTTCAGTATGCTCTAGGCCAATGCGGCGGTAATGTTCTAAGATAAATGGCCACTCTGCAGCTAAATCTGGATGTAGCTGAATAATATCTTCAGGAGCGGTCATGCCTAACACTCGACCGCAATAAAGATAATTGCCTGTCACCTTGTCATGGGTGCAGGTCATAATGCTGTGATTGTAAATAGTTTTTTGAGACACTTTTTAAAGCAATACAGTGTACATTCTGTTCTAAGTTTTGCTGAATTCATGGGTTCAACTGTATTGATAGATACTTTTTAAGATCACTTTTAGAATCGCGATCGCTCCCTTCCTGACCTCCATCTGCTTCAATCTTTTATGTCTCAGGCTTTTGAACTTATCAGCGAACAAACCTGCTTTGAGGGCACAGTAGGGTTTTACCGCCATGCTGCCGCTGCCTGCGCTTGTGAGATGCGCTTTGCCGTCTTTATTCCACCCCAGGCGCAAGAGCGCCCCGTTCCAGTTCTCTATTACCTATCGGGGCTGACTTGTACGGCAGAAAATTTCACCACCAAGGCCGGAGCGCAGCGCTACGCGGCTGAAGCTGGCCTCATGCTAGTCGCTCCTGATACCAGTCCTCGTGGAGAGGACGTTGCCGATGAGGCAGACTGGGATTTAGGCCAGGGAGCAGGCTTTTATGTGGATGCCACCCAAGCCCCTTGGAGCGCCAACTATCAGATGTACCGCTACGTGACTGAGGAGCTGCCAACGCTGATTGCCGCAAACTTTCCGGTAAGGGGCGATCGCGCTGGAATTTGCGGTCACTCGATGGGGGGGCACGGGGCTTTAATCTGCGGCCTGAAAAATTCAGACAAATTTCGCTCTATTTCAGCTTTTGCCCCCATTGCGGCTCCGTCTCGCTGTCCTTGGGGCCAAAAGGCGTTTAGCCATTACTTAGGTGAAAATCAGGCAGTCTGGCAGTCCTACGATGCCAGCGAACTAGTGCTACAGATGGCCGATCCAGAGCGCTCGATTCTAATTGATCAGGGCACTGGGGATCAGTTCTATCAGCAGGGGCAGCTACTGCCTGAGGTATTTCAGGCGGCCTGCGAGCAAGCCGGACAGCCTTTGATCTTGCGCCTGCAACCGGGCTACGACCACAGCTACTACTTTATTGCTACCTTTATCGGCGATCATATCCGGCATCATGCCCAGGCGCTGTGCGATTAGCTGTAATCGCTGTTTGCCTAAAAGTCTCTTGATCTGTAGCGGCGCGATCGCCACCCGATAAAGACGGCTCCGCAGACAGCGCCAACAGTGAGGCCCAGCCAAACGAGGCGCTTTTGGGCTGCTGCTAAGGCGGGGCGGGGCATCTGCTGCTGGGGGAGATTTTCTATGGCTGTGGGGGGGACATCAGCAAATAGCTGGTAGGTCTGGGTCAGCGCCACCAACAGAGCTGCAGTAAGATTGTCAGGCAACTGCTGGCGTACAGCTTGTTTAACGGGTTTCAGGCGGGCGCTGTTGCCAATGGGAGTTTGGCTGAGCTGGCTGCCGTAGGTAATGGCAATGCTGTGAGTAGGTTCAGCCGCGAGATTGACGGCAAACACAATTGCGTTAGGGGCGAAAGTGCTTTGTGATATTTGGCGCAGCCCTGCCTCTGCCTCGACGCGATCGAGTTGCTGATGCCAAGCCTGCTGACCAGAGACAGGCGTTGCAGTGACATAGATGAGGACCTGGATGCCCGCGCGAAACCAGGGGCGGGCCGCTGCGCAAACAGCCGCGCGATCGATAGTCTGAGTAACCTCTAGGCGCAGTTGGGCATAGGGGCAGGCTTGCGCCAGGGCTGGGGCAGTTAAAAAAGTTTTGGTCGCACTGCTTAGGGCTATAAAAACGACTGAGAAAAACGCCAACAGCCTTTTTAGACGTAGTCTAGGCATTCCCTGATGCTGCTTCATGCCGCAATAAGGCCATTGTAAAAACATGAGAATTGGCTAGATAATCAGCCACCATACAAATTTACGATGCTTTGTCAGGTGACAACGTAGGCAGAGGTCAGCGGAGTCAGCCGCTGTAGGGCGACTAACGTTTGGTAAACCGTGGCGCAAACCTCCGCTCGCGTCGCCACGCTATTGGGATTTAGCGCTCTGAGGTTGGGATAGTTGACTACCAGCTGCAGTTCCGTTGCTTTAGCCACAGCCGGACGGGCATAGGCCGGAATAGCCGCTTCATCCTGATAGAAATCGAGGCGGCTCAGGTTGACGGCTCCTTGATCTAACAGATTCAGGCCGCTGATTAAGGACAACCAAAGCTGCAGCCGCAGAATGTTTTGACTGGGGCCAAAAGTTTGATCGGGAAAGCCGGAGAGGAAGCCGCCGCGAT
The DNA here is from genome assembly GCF_030405905.1 of Sphaerothrix gracilis Ecp01. Lineage (NCBI taxonomy): Bacteria > Bacillati > Cyanobacteriota > Cyanophyceae > Nodosilineales > Nodosilineaceae > Sphaerothrix > Sphaerothrix gracilis. Next base: position 68,850 of record NZ_JASATW010000008.1, on the reverse strand, counting down.
AGGCTTGCTGAATAGCGATCGCCGCCCAGCTATTGGGGGCAACATCTCTAAACTGGGTAGCAGGGCGACGGGGGGTTAGCTCAAAAGATTTGGCTAAAAGAGCGGCATATTGCGCTCGGGTCATGGGGCGATTGGGCTGAAAACTGCCGTCAGCAAAACCGTTAATTAGATCCTGATTGGCTAAAGCCCGGATAAAATTGGCAGCCCAGTGACTTTCGGTGTCGCTGAAGAGGGGAAGTTCCGTATTGGGCCGGACAATATAGGCTGATTCGAGCGCTGGCAGTCGTCCCTGGATGACTAAGCCCTGATGAACCAGCGCAGCTATCTCGGCCCGGCTGATAGCAGTTAGGGGCTGTAGCTCCAACGGCTCAGGGTAGTTGACCACGAGTCGGTGCTGGGTCGCGGCGGCCAGAGCATCAACCGCATAGCTGGGAATTTGGGCGCGATCGCGGTAAATAATCAGCTGATTAGCATTGGCCTGTCCTAGCTTGAGGCCGTTTGCCAGGGCCACGATTGCCTGGATCCGGGTCAGGGGCTGATTGGGCCGAAAGGTGCCATCGGGAAAGCCACTGATAAATCCTTGGGCTTGAGCCTGATAGATCGCCTGTCTGGCCCAAAAGCGAGTGGAGACATCGCTAAAGCGGGTTTGAGTACCACTAGAGCCAGTATTGAAGCTAGCAGTTACTAGGGCGGCAAACTCGGCTCGCGTCACCTGCTGGTTGGGCCGGAAGGTACCATCGGGAAAGCCGCGAATCAGCGATCGCGCGGCTAGCTGATCGACAAATTCTCCGGCCCAGTGTCCCAGCAAATCGGCAAAGCGGCTGGAGCCTACCGGGCGGGGTGACTCAGGCGGCTCTTCTAGCTTGATCGGTTCTGCAACTGGCTCGACCTGACCCAGCAAGACTGCTGGCACCGCGATCGCAGCGGGAATCTGACTGGCTGCCAGCGCCACCCGGCCCTGAACACGGCTGAGACTGAACTGGTTGCCAACGGAGACTAAAGGCGATCGCCCCTCGTAGCGCAAATCAGCTTGCCGACTTAGCCGCACTACATTAGCGCCCTCATCCTGCGGCTGGCCCAAATCAGGCTGGGCCTGATCGAGCACGGCAATGCCATCTTCTTGACTATTATCAATCTGGTTGCGGCGCAGTACGGGCCTAGCTGTGCGAGACACGACAATGCCGCTGCGATTGTCTAGAAAGCGGTTCTCTGCCACTAAGGGAGCGGCTTCGTCACTGATAGCCAACGCATAGCCCGTATTGCGGAAAAGATTGCGCCGAATCTCTCCTTTGCTGTTGCGCAGCACAGAAATGCCGCTAGCGCCATTTTCAACCAGCAGATTATCTAAGATCAGCGGTTTGCCATTGCCCGTGATCAAAATGCCGTCGCGCCGACAGCGAATGAGCTGACAGCGGGCCACTAGTGGCCCGGTAGACTCGATCCACAATCCTGTACCTCGCTCAGACGGATTAGTGATGCTAAGACCGCGAATCTGAACGTTTTCGGCTAGCTGCAGCGTCGTGTTTTGCTGCCGAAAGGTGGGGCTGTTGTAATAACCGCCGCCGCTGATCACTGTTTGAGCGCCCTGGTTGGCTTCATCTCCTAGCAGCGTCACCTGCTGAGGAATGACCAGAGGAAACTGTTCGCCCGTTTCTACGCTGTAGCGCCCTGGCAGGAGCTTAATCACATCGCCAGCACTCACCTGCCGCAGCGCCTGGGTGATGGACTTGAGGGGCTGACTGAAGCTGCCCGTGGCGCGATCGCTGCCCTGAGTCGAGCTGACATAGATAATGGTCGCACTCATCCAATTTTTCTCCCTGGCAGAGGTTCTATCGACAGAGCTTGATTGGGACAGTGGCTACTATCAAGCCATAATCTAGAGTATGGGGGGAGTTTTTGCCCAAAATTCTTTAATCAGACTACTGGCTTGGAGAATCTGACCTAGCCAGTTAAGGTGGAGGCAGGCTTGACGGGAGACAGATATGCTCGCCTTTGTAATTGGCTTTAATTTGGTGACAGCGCTGATTTGTCTGTTGATTACCTGGCGGCTGTGGCAGCTACGGCAGGGATGTGTGGAGCTAAGCTATCAGCTGCAAATCTGGACTCAAGAAGCTGAGCGAGCGCTGCGCCAATCTCCCTTAGCCTTGCACCAAGGTCGCCTCGATCTGCTGCGGCTACGGCTGAAGTATCGGCAGGTGCGATCGCGGCTCTATCAGGTGCAGCAAATTTTACGCTATAGTAGCTGGCTCTATCAGCTTTGGTGGCGCTACCGCCAGCGTCGTACTGATCAGTATGTCCGGTAAACTGTTCCTGCTTAGAAACAGCTAGAAAGCGCCACAATGAAGGTATGGTTGTGAAACTAAGCCAACCCACGACCACTGCCGCAGTCGGATAGGAGAGTCACCCATGTCAAATAAAACAGGCACGTTTTTGGGAGGAGTCATTATTGGTACTGCTATTGGGGCAGTGGCCGGTATTTTGGCAGCTCCCCGTCCAGGCAGAGAAACCCGTCAACTGCTGAAGAAATCGGCGGATGCGCTGCCAGAACTAGCAGAAGATTTGTCTACCAGTATTCAGCTTCAAGCCGATCGCCTGTCTGAAACGGCTCTGCGCAACTGGGAAGGCACCTTTGTCCGTTTAAGAGAGGCGATCGCCGCTGGTCAAGCCGCTAGTCGCCAAGAACTAGAAGAGCTGCAGCAGGAGACTGCCACAGCTCACAACTCGACTGCCCAGAACTAAAAGGCAACATCTGTGGCAGCTCCTTTACTTTGGCTGGGTCTATCCATTGTGCTGTTGGCGCTGAGTCTAATCGCCATGATGCTAATGGCGCTGCCAACCCTGCGAGAGTTGGCTAAGGCGGCCCGCAGCGCCGAAGCCCTCTTTAACACGCTCAACCATGAACTGCCGCCGACGCTAGAAGCGCTCCGCCTGACTGGTGCTGAAATCACTGGGTTATCAGACGGCGTAAACAGCAGCATTCATCAAGCGAGCCATGTGGTTAAACAGGTTGATCAGGGACTCCATCAGGCCAAGCATCAGGCCAAGCAAGCAGAGCGGCTCACCCGCAGCTTTTGGGTTGGCTGCAAGGCTGCCTGGAAAACGCTGGCCCGTCCCGCTCGCCCTGCTCAGATGCGCCGCCGTTCGGCTGTCCCACCATCGCCCCATCCCCCGGCGAGTCAGTCGTCTGCTGTCTCTAATCGGCCAAAGCCTATTTTGCCTGAGTCTTTGACGCCAGTAGATGCTGCTAGTCTATCCCCCTCTCCTGAAGCGACTCAGCCAACTTCGCCCCCTGCAGAGAAGGTTGAGGCTGCAGACGCTGCCCATCCATCTCCTGAGTAAGATTGACTGCGATCGCCTTGCTCCTTAATATTAGAATTAAGTAAATAAGTGTTAACAATCTATTGAATTACCTGCGGGTTCTTTAAGATTAGCTATTTTCCTCCCCCTACTATCCACATTTGCAATCGGTTCATGGGCAACTATTTAAGACACTTCTTTCATCGTCGGTTTTTAGTGCTGCTGGTGGCGGTTTTAGCTTCGCTATCAACCTGGTTCGTGGCTCCAGCGGCAGAAGCTTTTGACAACCCAGAATTGCTGCCAGAGGAAGAGACTGTCGTCATCGATTTAGCCAAATCCCTGACCGATGCTCAAGAAGACTACCTCAACCAGCACCTTTCCCAGTTTGAGGCAGAAACTGGTTGGAAGCTGAGAGTGCTCACCCAGTACGATCGCACACCAGGCCGAGCGGTCAAGGACTTCTGGGGGCTAGATGATAAAAGTGTTATGCTCGTGGCCGATCCGCGCGGCGGCAATCTGCTCAACTTCAGCGTTGGCGATGATGTCTATCAGCTCTTGACGCGCACCTTCTGGATCGAGCTGCAAACCCGCTATGGCAACCAGTTTTTTGTGCGAGACAATGGCGAAGACAATTCCATTATTCAGGCACTCTCTTCGATTGAAGATTGCCTGCGACGCGGGGGCTGCGCGGTGGTGCCTGGGTTGCCCCGCGAACAGTGGATTCTGACCCTGGTCACTTCAATTGTAGGCGGCGTGATTTGCGGCTTCGCGGCCCATCCTCGCAAGAAAGGGCAGGTAGTTGCGTGGCAGTGGATGCTGATTTTCTCACCCCTGTGGGGAATTTTGTTCATTGCGTTTGGGTTAGGCCCGGTGGTGTCCCGAACGAGTGACTTGCTGCCTGTTGTACGTAACGTCACGGGTTTCCTGATTGGGTTGCTGGTAGCCTATCTTACGCCTGCCTTTAATCAGTCCTCGCCATCTGAAACTTAGACGGGTAAGCATCAGACAAAGTCTAGGCAACAGCCTAACTAATCGCTTATTATCTATCCCCCCTGTTCTTGGCTGATAGCCGCGGGCAAGGGGGATTGCTGGCACTGAGCCGTCGGAATTGAGCCGAGTTGGCCACACGCTAAGCTATGATTGCTTCAGACAATCCGATACTATGTCTAGCTAGCGGAGTGAGTAGGGACATATCTAAGCGATCGCCGCTTTAAGCACATGCATTTGAGTTGATAGGTTTCACATGGAATGGCACGTTACTGATGCCCAGAGCTTGAGAGTGATCGATCGCGAAATCGGTGAGCACAGCTTTTCGCCTTCAGAGTATGAGATTGTCCGCCGGGTTATCTATGCGACTGCCGACTTTGAATATAAATCTTTGATACAGTTTTCAGAGCAGGCGCTGCAGTCAGGCGCTGCCGCTTTGGCGGCTAGAACTACGCTGATTGTGGATGTGCCTATGGTACAGGTAGGCATCAGTTCAACGATTCAGAGTACCTTTGCCAACCCGGTCTACTGCAGCATGGATGCGCTCACCCGGCCTCAAAAAGATAAAACCAAAACCGCTTGGGGCATTGAGACTCTAGCTAAACGCTATCCGGAAGGAATTTTTGTGATAGGCGAGTCGCAAACAGCTTTAGAAACGCTGGTTGATCTCATTGAGGCGGAAGAGGTTAGACCCGCCCTGATCGTAGCTGCACCGGCAGGTTTCTTAGATGTTGACGTGCTCAAGACTCGGCTGCAAGACTGCTTTGTGCCCCACATTCGGATTCAGGGTCGCAAAGGGAATGCCGTGGTGGCGACGGCAATTATGACTGGGCTAGTTGATTTAGCTTGGAATGCGTACGGGCAAGAAGCCGCCCATAAAGTTTAGGGACACGACAGGCCGCGTCCCCACTTCAATTTAGCTACGCAAATGCTTAGCTATGCAGGTTTAGGGACAATCTCGATTCTCAATCGCACCGTCGGGCATTGTGGTCTGACAGAAAGTGACCTTCGTGCGATTAAGCCCCCGTAGATTGGCATCTTTGAGATTAGTGCCCGTGAGATTGGCCGTACCGAGGCGAGAGCCAATCAGCACCGAACCTGTCAAATCGGCATCTTGCAAATTAGCGCCGTTAAAATCAACTTTGGTCAGAATAGCTGCTCTCAGGTTGGTACCGATAAGCTGAGCATTACTGAGGTCAGCTCCATTGAGATTGACGCCCTCCATGTTAGCCCCGCTGAGATTGGCATCTGTTAGATAGGTCAGCGTCAAATCGGCTTTTCTGAGGTTAGCGTCTTTCAGATTGGCTCCAATAAGAGAGGACACTTTGAGATTGGCTTCGCTTAGATCGGCTCCCTGCAGATCTGCCTCAGTCAGAATGCAAACCGGGCAATCTTTGGTGTCAAGCAGTACCTCAATATCAGACTGCATGGCAGCTCTGCTTGGTAAAGCAAACGAAAAGATTGCTAAGAGTGTAAAACAAAAGGCTAGAAGTTTAAGTTTCATGCAGCTCCTCTGCGCGATCGCCCACTTTATTCTCCCATTGAATCTGGGGGTTTTGAGTGGAGTTCCATTGCAATCTATGACTATTTTTTGAGATTTGCAAAAAAATGGCGGTTAGCTCAGGTGAATGGGGAACAAGTCTAATCCCCAATAGTCTCTAAAGATAGTCAGTTACAAAAAACCTGCAAGCGCTATCCTCGGTTTATAAAACAGGCGGCGATCGCTATTATTTTAGGTAAGTCATTATTAGTTAACCCCTGATTTTATTCTGCATATTCTCACTGTTTTCTCAGGATTATTTGCCATATTAAAGCTAGAAGCTAGCTGGAATCTTGGAGCTGTTTTACCTTCTCAGCAATCTTTAATCGATCCGTTCAGAGGTCATCATGAAACGAGTTCTTTTGGGTGGACTATCAACATTATTGGTACTAACACCCACCGCCTGGGTGCAGGCGCAAACGCCTAGCTTTGAAAGCTTGCCAAGTGCGCAAGTACGAAATTCAGCTCAGCTCAGCGCCGTACTGGCTCAGCCAGAGACGCTTTATTTAGAAGATGATACGGTGCACGAGTACGATCTGCAGCTAGAGAGTGCGGCGGTGATTGGCGGTGTTAGTGTGCCGGCAGGCGCTACGATTCGCGGTGAGTTCCGGCCTGTGGAAGGAGGGCTGCAGTACGTGGCTACCGGAGTTGAAGCCAACAGCCGTCTCTACCGGGTAGAGGCCGAGTCTGGCGTTCTGCATGATGTTAAAGACCCGCGTGAAACTTCTATCGGCTCGGTGCTGACCGACGCCGCTATTGGGGCGGCAGGTGGTTTAGTGCTGAGTGAAATTTTGGGCGATATTGACCTGGTTGAAGTCCTGGGCGGAGCCGCAACTGGAGTCATTATTGGCAATACGACTGCTCAGCGAGTCGTGGTGATCAAACCCGATCAGGAAATTGTGCTGCAAACGCTTTAGGCCGATTCAACTGCTGCTTTGACTGCGTCAATTAGCGCCTCAACATGCGTGGGTTGAATCCAGTAGTGAGTGACAGCCCGCAGTTGGCGATCGCCATAAACGCCCAGCTTAATTTTGGCTATTTGCCAAACTTTGGCCGCCAGCTTTTCGGCAGTTAAGGGAATAGCCTCATCTAAAGTAAAGAAAACCAGGTTGGTTTGCACGGCGCTGGGGCTAATAATGATCCCGGAAACCTCGGCTAATCTCTGAGCTAGATGCTGGGCGTTGGCATGATCTTCCTGCAAGCGCTGGCTCATCGTTTCTAAAGCAATGATGCCTGCGGCAGCCAAAATGCCTGCCTGCCGCATCCCACCGCCTAGCAGCTTGCGGTAGCGGCGAGCCTGGGCAATAAAATCGCGATTGCCCACTAATACCGATCCCGCAGGAGCACATAGCCCTTTGCTTAAGCAAATACTGACAGAATCTACCGGCTGAGCCATTGCTGATGGCTCAACGCCCAAGGCGGTCGTGGCATTAAAAAGTCTGGCCCCGTCTAAATGGACTTTAAGCTGATGGCGATCGCTGAGCTGCCGTATCGCCGCAAAATAATCAACGGGAATAGCGGCTCCATTATTACCGCCAGAGCTATTTTCAGTGCAAATCAGACGGCTGCGGGGCCAGTGCGGATCATCGCCGCGCACGGAAGCCTCAATCTGGTCGAGATCCATGCGTCCAATTGAATCTGTTGGCAAGGGCAGAGGCGTCACACCGCCGAGTACCGCCGCGCCGCCTGCCTCCCAGCAAAAGGTGTGAGCATCGCGGCCCATGATAATTTCATCACCGCGTTGGGTATGCGTCAGGGCCGCAATTAGATTTCCCTGAGTGCCGCTGCTGACGAATAAACCTGCCGCTTTGCCTAGTTTCTCTGCGGCTAATTCTTCTAAAGCATTAACGGTTGGATCTTCACCGTAGACATCATCACCCACATGAGCCTTAGCCATCGCCTCGCGCATTTCTGGGGTCGGCCAGGTGACGGTATCGGAGCGAAAATCGACAATATCCATGCTGGGTCTAGGTTGACGATGTCTTTAGGCTTTTCCCATACTAATCAATCGCCTATACTCAACGCTGTGACGACAGGCATAGGCAATTGATTCAGCTAAAAAGCTGGGGCGTACTTGAACTACATCTCTTGCTGGGTTGGCCGAATGATCATTTCGTTCACGTCTACTTCGGCAGGCTGCTCGATGGCGTAGGCAATGGCACGGGCGATCGCGTCGGCATCAATGGCCATTGAATAGAGCTGATTGACGTTGTCGGCGGTTTCGTCATGACTGATAGTGCTAGGCAGCTCGGTATCTACAGCGCCAGGAGAAATATTGGTCGAGCGGATCTCGCCCTGAGATTCGAGCCGGATACCTTCTGAAAGGGCGCGGACGGCAAATTTGGTGGCACAGTAGACTGCTCCTGACGGAAAGACCGTATGACCCGCCACGGAGGAGAGATTCACGATATGGCCGGCTCCTTGTTCGCGCATGGTAGGCATCACCGCCGCGATGCCGTACAGAACGCCTTTAATATTGACATCCACCATCTGATCCCACTCATCTACCTTGGTTTGCTCCAGCGGTGAAAGGGGCATCAATCCGGCATTATTAACCAGCACGTCGATGCGACCATAGGCTTTCTGCGTGGCTTCAGCCAGCGCTTGCACCTGAGCGCGATCGGTTACGTCTGTGACCTGATAGGCCGCCGTACCGCCGCCTTGCTCTAACTCATTGACTAGTGACTTCAATCTTTCTTCACGGCGAGCCGCTAGCATCAGCTTGGCCCCTTGACCTGCTAAACGACGGGCGGTGGCTTCCCCTAAACCGCTGCTAGCGCCAGTAATAATCACAACTTTATTAGCAATTCCAGACATATTAGCTCCTGATAAATATTTCCATTGAGCTGAGCGGGGCTACGCCGCTATCATTTGCTCAAAATTAGAACGCTATCTGGTATAACCTTTATGTCACGGGCTAGCCCACCCCCAAAAGGCGTAATGACACTGCCTCGGTTCTACGCTAAGGATCCTGATCTCAGTCGGACAAAGTTGGGTTAACGGTACTAGTTGAGTAAATCAGCCATCGCGATCGATATTTCTGGAAAAGCCAAGCAGCTTAAAGACTGATCGCATTGATCGCAGCCATAAGCTTTGACGGTCTGATACTTGCCTGACAAAGGCTGCTGGTAAACACTCAGGGCTGAATGCTCTATGTCAATTAGCCAGACTTCTATAACATTTTGCTGAGCGTAAAGCGGTACTCTGACTTGCCGGTCGTACTCTAGGGAAGAATCGGCCACTTCTACGATTAAAAAAATGTCTGCTGCGGTCGGATGCTGAGTGGCATAGAAATCTGCCTTGGGATGCAGTAGGGCAATGTCCGGCTGAGGTTCAGAGCGATCGCCGAGCTGGACCGGATTTTGGACTCGAACAATGGCCTTGTCTCCAAACTTCCTAAAGAAAAGTTGGGCAGCGCGATCGACACAGGCTGCGTGACGAAAACCAATTGCAGCTACAGTGATGACTTCTCCCTCAATTAACTCGATCCGTTCATCGGGTGTAAATATCCCAGCCTCAGCCATCTGGTGATATTGGGCAACCGTAAACGAACGTTTTAAGACTTGCATCACAAGGTTCGATGTCTGAATATTTGGCCAATGTCTCAATCTTAGTTGTGAGCTGAGGGAAGCAAAATTTCGTGTAGTGAATTGACCCAGCTAAAACAGTGCAAGCTGGCCCTATCCTCCGACCAAGGCTCGCCAAACAAACTGCACTACCAAAATAGCGAAAGCCGCTACGCCGATGATGGCGGCAATCAGCAGCGCCACAATGATCACAAAGAAAAACTGATTGGGACGGCGGGTGGACTGGGGCTGCTGGAGATGCTGTTCAATTAGGGTGACGTTACGGGCATTGGCTTTCCACACCACATCAAATAGATCACCAATGGTGGGAATCGTGCCGGCCACGACCTCCAGCAAGATATTAAAGGCCATGCGCCCTAACGTCGCCGTGGGTATGCCTAAACGATAGGCTTCTACCAGAATATAGACCGACATTAGCCCGGTGAGTAAGTCCCCGCCGCCCGGCAGCAGACCAATAATCGGATCGAGACCAATGCGATAGTTAAGCCCCGGAAGGGTAATGGAATTATCCAGAATGCGGCTGAGGCTGCGGACGCGCTTCAGGCGCTCTAGGCGGGCCGGAGATAGGGATGGCGGCAGCGGACGAGATTGAGGCGACGACATGGCACAAAAGCCGATAAAATCTGCTTTGAAGCATACAACGGCGATCGCGCAAAAGAATCTATCAATTGGCTAGCAATGACACCAGTTTTCTCGGTTATTGAACAGCTTAAGGGTGGACTCGTTGTTTCTTGTCAGGCGCCTCCCGATTCTCCTCTGTTTAATTCTGAGGTGATTGCGGCAATGGCTCACGCGGCTATACTCCGGGGAGCTGTGGGAGTCCGCATTGATACGCCGACGCATGTTCATGCAGCCCGGCAGCGGCTAGAAGCGCCAATTATCGGCTTGTGGAAGCAGCAGATGCCCGGCTACGAAGTGTATATTACGCCCCAGTTTCTGCACGCCGAAGCGATCGCGGTGGCCGGAGCCGACATTATTGCTATTGACGCCACCCAGCGCGATCGCCCCAACGGTGAGACGGTCAGCAGCCTGATTGAGCAAATTCATACTGAGCTCCATAAACCCGTAATGGCAGATGTGGATACTCTAGAGGCGGCGATCGCGGCAGCAGCAGCCGGAGCCGATCTCATTGGCACGACTCTCTACGGCTACACCACTGCCACCCAGCCGGGCCACCCCCCCGGCTATGAGCTGCTGACTGAGCTAGTCGCTAAGCTTGACGTCCCAATTTTGTGTGAAGGCGGCATTGCCTCTCCGGCTATGACGGTTGAGGCGCTCAAGCGAGGTGCTTACTGCGTTGTCGTCGGAACTGCAATTACCGGAATTGACCTGCAGGTGCAGAAATACTGTCAGGCGATCGCGGAGCTGACCTACCAATGATGCAGCGACGGCACTTTTTATTAGCAGCTTTAACTACCTGGGCAACAGTTGCCCTGCCGCCCTGGCAAAGTCAGGCCGCTACCCCTTCTACCGTTAAACCGCCTCGGCTTGACCCTGGCAGCACCGTAGGCATTATCAGCCCGGCAGGTGCTACCTTTCGCCAAGAGGAGTTAGATATCGTGGTAGATGCTGTGCGAGGCTTAGGGCTGGTGCCTAAACTGGCTCCGCATGTTCTGGCTCGCTACGGCTATCTGGCCGGGCAAGACCGCGATCGCGCGGCGGATATCAATCAGTTTTTTGCCGATCCAGCGGTGGCGGCACTGCTACCTATTCGCGGTGACTGGGGCAGCAGCCGAGTCTTGCCCTACTTAGATTACGAGCAGATTCGGCAAAATCCGAAGATCATTGTCGGCTTTAGCGATATCACGGCGCTGTTGCTGGGCATTTATGCTCAGACTGGACTAATTACCTTTCATGGGCCTCATGGATTAACGGCTTGGCGGCCCGACCAGGTAGAGCCGTTTCGTCAGGTTTTGTTTGAGGGGCAGGCGCTGACGTTTACAAATGCAGTGGCGGCAGAAGATCGCGATCGCCTCATGCCGGTGCGCAACCGCATCCAGACGATTACCCCCGGACGCGCGACAGGCAGACTGATTGGCGGCAATCTCTCAGTCATTGCTGGTATTGTCGGCTCGCCCTATATGCCTGATCTGACAGGTGCGGTTTTGTTTCTAGAAGATGTGGGAGAAAGTATTTACCGGATCGATCGGATGTTGACCCAGCTCAAGCTAGCGGGCGTTTTTGAGCAGCTAGCCGGATTTGTGTTTGGTCAGTGCACCAACTGCGGCCCTGGAAATGACTACGGCTCTCTGACTTTGGAAGAAGTTTTGCAAGATCACATCGCGCCTTTGCAGATTCCGGCCTGGATGGGAGCCGCCATTGGTCATGTGGAGCCAATTCTGACTCTACCACTGGGTCTGGAAGTGGCGATCGATGCCACAGCAGGCACTATTGAAATGCTGGAACCCGCTGTTATGTAGCGCTCTCTAAAGTTCTCTTTCGTTTTTGGCTCAGGGGCGATTGCAGGCGTCACAATCAAAATAGTAGTCATTGATACCAAATGGCGCCAATGACCTAGTTATCGCTACAAATAGGTCGTTTCTATGACAAATACGCTGCTGTCGGATGCCAACCGTCGCCTAGAACGCGCCCTCAAGTACGCTCATATTTCAGACGATGCCAGTGAGCGACTGCGCTTTCCCAAAGCCAGCCTTAAAGTTTCGATTCCGGTACGGATGGATGATGGCTCGCTGCGGGTGTTCGAGGGCTATCGGGTGCGCTATGACGATACGCGCGGCCCTACGAAGGGCGGCATTCGCTTCCATCCCAAGGTGACGATGGATGAGGTACAGTCTTTGGCCTTTTGGATGACATTTAAGTGCGCGGCGCTGAATCTGCCACTGGGCGGTGCTAAAGGCGGCATCACGCTCAACCCCAAAGAGCTGTCTAAGTTTGAGCTAGAGCGTCTGAGCCGGGGATATATCGATGCGATCGCTGATTTTATTGGCCCCGATGTGGATATTCCGGCCCCCGACGTTTACACCAATGCCATGATTATGGGCTGGATGATGGATCAGTACAGCATCATCCGCCGTCAGCGCAGCCCGGCAGTCATTACGGGCAAGCCCATTGGTATGGGGGGCAGCTTAGGCCGTGACACCGCTACCGGAACGGGCGCTTTTTATGTGATAGAAGCGATGATGCGCAAGTTCGACAAACCGCCCCAGGAAACAACCGTGGCCGTGCAGGGCTTTGGCAATGCTGGCAGCGTCATTGCCCAATGCCTGTTTGATGCAGGCTACCGGGTGGTGGCCGTCAGCGACTCGCAGGGGGGCGTCTACTGCCCCAAGGGGCTGGATATCCCCAGCATTCGCCAGTTCAAGTCCTCAACTCGCAGCGTCAAGGCCGTCTACTGTGAGGGCACAGTCTGCAACCTAGTGGATAACTATTCGACCTTAACCAACCAGGAGCTTTTAACACTGGATGTCGATATCTTGGTGCCCGCAGCTTTAGAAAATCAGATTACTGAAGTGAATGCATCGAATGTGCAAGCTAAGTATATTTTTGAGGTTGCCAACGGGCCAATTTCTTCTAGCGGCGATCGCATTTTGGAAGCAAAGGGCATCTATGTTTTTCCCGACATCTTAGTAAACGCCGGCGGGGTGACTGTGAGCTACTTTGAATGGGTGCAAAATCGCAGCGGTCTGTATTGGACATTAGATGAAATCAACCGTCAGCTCAAGCAGCGAATTATGACTGAAGCAGCGGCTATCTGGCAGATTGCCCAAGAGTTAGCCATTCCACTGCGAACGGCGGCCTACGTTCACGCGCTAGAGCGCCTCGGCCAAGCTCTTAACGCCAAAGGCACACGGGAATATTTCACTGACTCTCGTTTCTAAACTAACGCTTTGTCGGCATCAGCCTTAAGCGGGTGTTGCTAGCTCTGCAAACACAGTAAGCTGACATCGAACTCTGTGAAATAACTGTGCCTGTATCATGAGCCGCTCGATTCTCGATCCGCAACTACAGCAGCAAAAACAGCGCTTAGATAGCTTGCTGGAGGCGATCGAGCAGCTAGCGATGACGATGCAGTCAGGCTCAATTGTGCAAACCGTGCAAAGTCTGCGGGAAAATGTGAGCCAGCCGTTTTTGTTTGTTGTGATTGGAGAAGTTAAGGCGGGCAAAAGCAGCTTCATCAATGCCTTGCTAGGGGCAGAAATTTGCGAAGTGGGAGCCGATCCGCGCACAGCCGTGGTCAGCAAAATTATCTATGCCGATCATCCCTACACTACTGAACTGAAGCCTGATCAGCTACACGAAGTTGGCCGACCTGAGCAGATTTTGCAGTCTTTAGCCATTGTCGATACTCCCGGCACCAACAGCCCGTTTCGTCAGCACGAAGAGACGACCCGCACATTTATTCCCAATAGCGATTTAGTCCTGTTCGTTTTCTTCGCTAAAAATCCTTATACCAACACGGCTTGGCAGCTACTAGACTACGCCGCCCAAGAATGGCAAAAGCCCGTAGCGTTTGTGCTCCAGCAGGCCGATGTTGCAACTCCCTTAGAGCTAGAGACAGCCTATCGCTACATTGAGCAAGAGGCCCAGCAGCGGGGCATTTCTCAGCCGCCAGTCTTCGCAACCTCGGCCAAGCTGGAGCAGGCCGGAGAGGTTCACACCAGCGGCTTTGAAACTGTGCGCGACTTTGTTCAAGAGACGGTGACGGGCACTCATAGCTATGGCATTAAGCTGAAGTCAGGCTTAAGCTCGGCTCAAACTATCCTGACGCACCTGAAGCAGAATCTACAGGCCCTACAGCAGCAGCTTGAGGTCGATCAAAAAGCAGTCGAAAACATTCGGCAGCGCCTGGGCCAGGGACAACAGCAGTCTCGCTATGAAATCGATTCGCTGGTAGAGCGGCTAGTCGCTCAGTATGACCGCATTACCCAGCAGGTCAAGAATGAGTTTAAGCAAGGACTCACCGTTTTTGCGCTCGCTAAGCGATCGCTGTTCTCCATTTTTAACCGCCAACAGCGGGTAGAAGCCTGGATTCAGCAGCTCAAGCAGCAATGCCAGTCAGAGCTAGAAGACTCTCTAGAGCAAACTTCTCAGGAGGGAGCCAAACATTTTCTCAAAGGCGTGCAGCAGCTAATCGATCGCCTGGTTGAAGACTTGGACGCTACGCAGCGGCAACAGCTCAAAACAGCCGAAGTTTCAATGCCGCTTTTGATTGAGCGCTACGAAGTCATTGAAGCCGTGAGAGAGCGCGTGTCTACTTTGCTAGAAGATAGCTGTTTTGCCGTTTCGGTAGCAGAACAGGCTGATGGCGTTGGTACTGGGATGGCGAGCGGTGGCCTACTGGCAGTCATTGGCGGCATTATCGCCGCCGTCACCGAGATTGTCATTTTAGATATTATTGGCAGCTTATTTATGGGAATTGGCGTTCTGTTTGCCGGTGGTATCCTGCTGGTTAAGCGAGGAGCCATCATTCAGAAGTTTGAGCAAGAACTCGATAGAGGACGGGCCAAGTTTGCCGCCGCGATCGCCGATCAGCTAACCGCTAAGCTCAGCATTACCTACGAAGAAATTGATCGCAGCTTTGCCAACTATTATCGCTATGTGGAAACCGAAGCGAACAGCATCAAGCCCTTACTGCAACAATTTGAGCAGGTTCAGCAGCAGGCGAGCAGCTTAGAAAATGACCTGAGAACCTAAATAAGTGAGAACAGATTTGTCAGATCTAGATTTATAGAAATGCTTATGGCCATGATTAACCCAGTTTGCAGCCTTATCAGCTAGCCTCTCGCCTATTTGTAAAGTATTGATTCTACGGAGGAATCCAGTTTTGCCAAGATGATACAGAACCTATCGATTGTCAGTAGAGGGTCAAGATCCCTTGATAGGCTTAAAATAGTCACCCTGTAACCTAATGACCATCAGCGGGGCACAATAAAATTGGGGGCTTCTCGATATCTCAATAAATATCGCACGTAGTCTAAAGATTCTTGTAAGGTATTTTATTTAGCTTTCATCAAGCTGGTGATACTAGATAAGTTTGATTTGCTAGTTAAGTGCCCCCTCCACTCTCAAGCCTGACTTTTTACAACCCTTTTTCTCAGTTTTCTCGACCTGAAATTTCGCTAACTCCTCTTAGGCACGGCAACTAGACGTATATGCGTATTTTGATCTACTCGTACAACTACCATCCTGAACCTATTGGTATTGCTCCCTTGATGACAGAGCTGGCGGAAGGTTTAGTCAAGCAGGGTCATCAAGTGCGGGTAGTCACTGCAATGCCAAACTACCCAGAGCGCAAGATTTATCCGGAATATCGAGGAAAGCTTTACCATACTGAAGAAATTAAAGGCGTCGTAGTTCAGCGCTGCTATGTCTCTATTCGCCCCAATCCCGGCCTAGTCACTCGCGTCTTGCTAGACGGCAGCTTTGTTGTGCTTAGCTTTCTGCAAGCACTTAAAGGCTGGCGCCCCGACGTAATCTTATCTACTAGCCCTTCCCTGCCCGCCTGCCTGCCCGTAGCTTTGCTCAAGTGGATCTATTCTTGTCCCACCGTTTTGAATCTGCAGGATATCCTGCCAGAAGCGGCTGTTCGGACGGGCCTCATTAGCAACAAATTTGCAATTCGCGTTTTTGAGATTCTAGAGAAGTTTGCCTATCGTAGCGCTACAAAAATCAGCGTCATCACCGAGGGATTTGCCGAAAACCTAATAGGCAAGGGCGTTTCCCGGGACCATATGGTCTGCATTCCCAACTGGGTTGATACAAACTTCATCCGCCCGCTGGCTAAAGACAATGCCTTCCGCCAAGCCTACAATCTGCAGAAAAAGTTTGTTGTTCTCTATTCTGGGAATATTGCTCGCACTCAGGGGATACGCACCATTATTCGAGCGGCGGCATTGCTCAAAGTCCATCCTGAAATTGCCTTTGTGATCTCTGGAGAAGAGCGCCAACTGGCCCAGCTAGACGAACTCAAGCAAGAACTCAACGCCACTAATGTTCTTTTGCTCCCGTTTGTCAGTCGCGAAGACTTACCAGAAATGTTAGCGGCCTCTGATGTGGGCTTAATCATGCAGAAACGCAGCATGGTAGGCTTCAACATGCCTTCTAAAACGCAGGTTTTACTAGCCAGCGGTCGGCCCATAATTGCTTCGGTTCCTGGAGATGGAGCGGCGGCTAAAGCCGTATCTAGGAGCGGGGGCGGACTGATTGTTCAGCCGGAAAATCCGACAAAACTGGCCAAAGCTATTCTTCACCTGTTCAAGCACCCTGAAAAAGCTACCAAACTTGGCTATCAGGGTCGCCGCCATGCTGAAACCTACTACTCATTTCATCAGGCGCTGCAGGCTTATGAAGAACTCTTTGAAGAACTCAGCGCTGTCTCTTCCAGCAGTGTCAGGACGGCTTCCAAGCCCCTCAGCGATTTCAGACATGGTCTGTAAACAGTTTGCCAGTAGGTGTTAAGCCAACTGGCGCTGACAGGCATGATTAAGCTACTTCTAGAATCATGCCTTCTCTGGCTAAGCGCGCATTGGGAAAGTCTCCCCTAATTTTCATTTCAATGCAGTCGAGCGAATCGTCATCGTGGGCTGGACTATGGTGAAACATAATCAGCTCACGGACTTTAGCTGCTTTGGCGACGCTAATCCCTGCAGCCCAGGGCGTTTCTGAGGACTGCGCCTCGCCACTTTGAGCGGCATAGTCGGCATAGGTGCCGTCGTAAATCAGGACGTCGGCCTGCTGCGCTAGGTACTGTAGATTTTGATTGCCTGCGTCTTGAACTAGCTCAGTGTCAGTAGCGTAAACCACTGATTGTCCCTGCCAGGTAATCCGGTAGCCGAGGGCGCTGGTGAGTCGATTCAGCGATACCGTTTCAATCATGACATCGTCTAGAGCAATGACGCTGCCAGCCGATATGTTGCGGAAATTGAGATGCGATCGCATCCGCTGCAGCGGCGTTGGAAAGTTAGGCTGCAGCATTTGATCAGTCAAACACTGCTTAATAGAAGCGCCGTTAGGAGCAGTCGCCCCGTAAATATGGAACTGGTTGCCTTCGGTAAAAGCTGGAATAAAGAAGGGAAATCCCTGGATTCGATCCCACTGGGTATGGGTAAAAAAGATATGGGCTTCAATATTAGATTCTTGTTTAAGGAGGTGCTTACCCAGCACGCTTAGCCCCGTGCCGCCATCGAGAATCAGCCGCTTGTTGCCCGCTAAAACTTCTACGCAGGCTGTGTTGCCGCCGTAGCGTACGGTACTGGCTCCTGGCGTTGGAATGCTGCCGCGAACTCCCCAAAACTGAATGATAAAAGAAGATCTAAGCTGCATTTCAGGGGTGAGAGAGAGTGCCGCTGAGGGTTCAGCCGCGTTTTTAGGGTCAAGTGGAGGGGAAGGAACGGAATCTAGCATTGGAAAATTGGCGGCAGCTAATTAGCAAAATGGCTGCTCGTCTCGAAATTAGGAAAAAGCAGACTCTATTGGGAACGGCATGGAAAAAGGAAAGTGCTTTCTCTGTATATACCGATAGTCGAGTGTTTTTCGGGAAAGTTTCTGGTAAATCTATCACGTAACAGCAGTTACAAAAAGATTGAGTAACCCAACGAATTACAAAAATGCTCTCAGTGAGAACCGTTAATTTGTTACGAAAGTAGGTATCCCATTTTGCATTCAGGGAAAGGCCAGCGCCGATCCTAGAACCACATTTTTAAGATACCCACTTTCAACTTATTGATATAGCTAGCGCTTAGGCTTCAGGCTTAAAGTTATCAACGCATTCTTTAATCAAAGCGCTGACTTGATCTACATTCTTCCAGCCTAGGATTTCGGTTTCTTTCTTCTCCAAATTTTTGTAAGTCTTGAAGAACTCTGCAATTTCATCTAAGCGATGAGAAGCAATGTCGCTGAGCGACTTGACATTTGCGTAACGGGGATCGGCATCCGGTACGCAGAGCAGCTTTTCGTCGCGATCGCCGCCGTCAATCATTTCCAACATGCCAATTGGTCGCGCCGCAATTACACAGCCGGGGAATGTGGGCTGATCCATCAGGACAAGTCCATCTAGCGGATCGCCGTCATCAGCCAGCGTGTTGGGGACAAAACCATAGTCACAGGGATAATGAACAGCAGAAAAAAGAACGCGGTCTAGTGCAAACGCTCCTAAATCCTTATCAAATTCGTATTTGTTCTGACTGCCAGCCGGAATCTCAATCAGAACGTTAATCAACCCAGGCTTGGGCTGAGCCGGAATACGAGATAGCTCCACTATGCTTCTCCAAAATTACTTCGATACAGACCGAGTCGGATAGGCTGCTCTGTAAGCAAGCTTATCCGGACAAACGGCTCGTTTAGAATTTTAGGCGAATTGAGGGCTAAATCCGGACAGTAGAGACAGGCTTTAAGAAAATTGTATGTTAAGTATCTGCTGGAGGCCCGCCTGACTTTATAGCGTAATCATCACTCCCTAGAGCGCAGAATTTGGTAAGCAGGCTGCTCAAACACATCAACCTTAGCGGAGGAAAAGTGGGCGATCGCAAACATGGGCAGCACTAAAGTCGTTAGAGCAATGACAAAGCCGATGAGACTGGATAGACGACTATGGGGGTGTTCAGGAGGGTTGTCAGATTGACTAGCAGATTCCATACAGAATTAAAAATTGGACACTCAAAAAGGAAGTAACGGTCTAACCAGGAAACGCTGAGGTAAAGTGACCTCACATTAACTTAGGCATTAGAGCAGACAGAGCATTTATTTAGAGAATCTTTAGATTTCTCTAAACGGACTGTATGGCTAGCTACACAATAGGTAAGTCTCCTTCCTGAATGATTTGCTTTTCTTAAAAGCTAGCACTGTTGGGCTGAGATAAACAGCGCAGAGGGACGGATCTTTGTCCTTGGTGAGGGGATCATTTTTATCGCTCCGTTTCTGGTTAGAGCTGCTGAGACTGCAGTAGCTGCCGGATACTCCCTAGCTCTGCCAAGATTTCCTTTAGCAGGCTATGGGTGACGGTTTCAGGCGACTCCTGAATTTCTATCTTCACCTGCTTAATTCCCAACACGTCCTGAGCGAAACGCGCTACTTCACTGGGATGAAACAGCAGCGGCTCATCTTTGTTGGTACGGATTTCTGGATTCAGGCAGTTTTTCTGATAGGGCGGGTTGAGATCGCTAACGTCGGTATTGGCATAGCGATAGACGGAGGCGCGGGAACGATTGAGTGCTCGCTGCACGTCGTCAACTGTCATCAGATTTTTGGAGTCGTTGAGGATGGCGCTGCGGCGATCGGGCTGTGATGAGCTAGCACTTGGGGTTGCTGAAACATCCATAGTTTTTCTTATGGCAAGACTTACTAGTATTATAGCAAGTCTCAAAAGAAAACTTATAGGTCTCAGCTTGCAGGCGCAAGGCAGGTGGAGCGATCGCGGTCTTGTTTTTAACCAGAAGCTTACTAATCGATTACTGTTGCCAAATTAGGGGCGATCGCGGATTTTGGTATCTAAACTATCCTGCTGAGACGATTCAATAGCTGGTAGGGTAAACAGAACATTTCTGAATTTAGACCTTAGGAGTGATGCAATGACGGGTAAGCAAATACGGCGGCGCGATGTTCTGAGGGGAACAGCTGGCTTCGGGGCAGCATTGCTGATCTCCAAGCTGACGGGATGTACAGCGGCAGAGACGGAGTCCCCTGAAGCAGACTCGGCCACACCGACAGAGGCTGCTGCTAGCGGAGAACCAGTGAAAGTGGGCTTAGTAGCCGCCCTCACAGGCTCTTCTGCCCTTTCTGGCGAGGCCATTACTCGCGGGCTTACGGTGGCGATTGATGAGGTCAATCGCAATGGCGGCGTTATGGGTGGGCGACCGCTGGAACTGGTCAGCCGCGACGATGAATCAACACCTGCTAAGGGTGTGGCGGCGGCCCGCGAACTGATTGAGCAAGAACAGGTGGCTGTTATTTTTGGCGGGCTAGACTCGCCGGTGTCACTGGCAATGCTGCCGGTTATTCATGAATTACAGACGCCTTACATGGGGGTTTGGGCTGCCGCCACGGGCATCACCCGCAACGATTTTGATCCCAACTATGCGTTTCGGGTTTCGGCCAATGACAATATCGTCGATCGCTTCTTGGTCAAGCACATCAGCGAGAACTACAGCGAGGTGTCTAAGGTGGGGCTGCTGCTGATTAACAATCCCTGGGGGGAATCTAATCAGTCTGGCTTCGAGGAATGGGCCCCCGAATATGATTTGGAGATCGTGGGAATTGAGAAATTCAATGACGGCGAAACCGATATTTCGCCGCAGCTCTCACGGCTGAGAGAGGCGGGGGCAGAAGCTCTGCTGATGGTAGCCAATGCCGCTCCCGGCGCTCAGGCAATGAAGTCTTTAGAGCGGTTAGATTGGGACGTGCCGGTGGTTTCACACTGGGGCATTTCTGGCGGGCGCTTTCCAGAGCTGGCCGGACAGGCAGCGGCTGACAAAGTCGTTTTTGTGCAAACCTACAGCTTCTATGGGGAGCAGGGGGAAAAAGGAGAAGCAGTACTCAGCGATCTCAAAGATACCTATAACCTCAGCGGACCAGATGAAATTTTGGCTCCGGTAGGTACGGCCAACGCCTATGATGCTCTACACCTAACGGCTTTAGCCTTGGATACGGCAGCTTCGACGGAAGGCCCCAAACTGCGAGAGGCTTTTTTCAATTTGCCGACATACGAGGGTTTGATCAAAACCTATGAGCAGCCTTTCACGCCGGACGATCACGACGCGCTCGACGAAAACGACTACGTTCTGGTGCAGTGGCAGGGGAATGAAATTGTCCCGGTAGAGAGCTAAGAAAATTTCATTGCTAATGTGGCCACAACTAATTATCTCTGGCATTGCAATTGGCAGCATGTACGGCCTGGTAGCCCTTGGCTTTCAGATGACGTTTGCCGTTTCCAAAACGATGAACTTCTCTCAGGGGGCTTCAGTGATGCTGGGGGCAGTGCTGTGTTACGTCCTCAATATTGCCTGGGGCTGGCCGCTAATCGTGGCCCTGGGGGTGACGGCGATCGCCTGCATTGGTTTTGGCCTACTGGTGGAGCGGCTAGCGGTGCGCCCCTTTGCCAAGGCGGGTTCTAATTCCTGGCTGCTGACCACAATTGCAGTGGGCATCGTTGTGGAAAATCTGGCGATGCTCACTTTCGGCAAGGAGGTGCGGGCCTATCCCTCACCACTCGCAGAGACGCCGCTGCGCATCTTAGGCGTTGGCATTTTTCCACTGGAACTGCTAATTCCAGTGGTAGGGCTAGGTATTGCTTTAGCGGTGCGGCTGCTGTTCACGCGATCGCTCTTGGGTAAGGCGCTGCAGGCCGTCAGCGAGAATCACGACACCGCGCGGCTAATGGGCATTGCGGTAGAGCCGATGGTTGCCTTTGCCTACGGCGCATCAACGCTGCTGGCGGGACTGGCGGGAATTTTGATTGCGCCGATTACGAATGTGGCAGCAACTATGGGCACCCTGCTGGGACTCAAAGCCTTTGCCACTGCTATTATCGGCGGTCTGGATAATCCCTGGGGAGTGATGGTCGCAGGCATTCTCTACGGCGTGGTGGAGGCGATCGCGGCAGGACTTTTAGGTGGCAGCTATCGAGAAATTATCGGCTTTGCGGTGGTGATTGGAGCGCTGGCGCTGAGGCCGGGGGGTCTATTTGGGCGGCAGCAGGTGAAGAAGGTATAGAAATGGGCATACGAAGCTGGATTCATTTAGCGCTGCTCATAGCGGCGATCGCGGCAGTCAGCCTAGCCCCCAATACCTATTACCTGTTCAATCTAGGCATGATTGCGGTGATGACCCTGGTGGGGGTGGGACTCAATATTCTGGTGGGTTTGTCCGGCCAGATCTCTATCGGTCATGCTGGATTTTTAGCAATTGGCGCTTATACCAGCAGCCTGCTAATGCTGCGGGCCGACTGGAATTTCTGGCCCGCTTTGGGGGCAGCCACGCTGGCAGCGGCGATCGCGGGTACTCTGCTGTCAGCCCCTACCCAGCGGGTTAAAGGCCCCTATCTGGCGATGATCACCATCGCTTTCGGCATTATTGTCGAGCAGGTGCTGATTGAGTGGGTGCCGCTAACAGGCGGCTTTGGCGGACTGAGCGGCATCCCTAAACCCGGGCTGCCGGGACTAGCTCCAACGCTGCGCAGTACGGTGATGATAGCGGCTGTGGTGGCTATTTTGGCGATCGCGGGCTTTCGCTGCTTGAAACGCCATCCTTGGGGACAGGCTTTTCAAGCGGTGCGCGATGACGAGGTGGCAGCGGCGGCGCTGGGGCTAGATCCCGTTAGAATTCGCGTGGTTGCCTTTGCCCTATCGGCGGCGCTGACAGGGCTGGCGGGCGGTTTTTTTGGGCCAGTGGTAGGGTTTGTCAGCCCAGATAGCTTTACTTTCCATCGCTCAATTTTGTTTTTACTGGCGGTGATTCTGGGGGGATTAGGGGCCGCTGAGGGGCCTTTGATTGGGGCTGTTGTCCTCGTGCTGCTGCCAGAGCTGCTAAGTGACTTCGCGGAATATCAGCTTCTATTTTTCGGTGCTCTACTGCTGCTGACGCTGTGGCTAGTACCGAGCGGCATCATGAGTTTTTTACAGCGCTTCGGGCGATCGCCAAAGCTCAGCTTTCCCCTAGAAGCGCCCCCAGAAATGCCCGCCTTTATTGCCCAGCAGCAAACCCATGAAAGCCTGCAGGTTGAGCAAGTGAGCATTCAGTTTGGCGGGGTGCGGGCTGTTGAAAAAGTCAGCCTGCGGGCCGAACCCGGCACGATTACGGCAGTCATCGGCCCCAACGGGGCAGGAAAAACGACGCTGCTGAATCTGATTAGCGGTTTCTATCAGCCTCAGTCAGGACAGGTTAAGCTCGGCGATCGCGACCTGACCCAGCTCTCTAGCGCCAAGATTGCCAGTGCCGGGGTTAGCCGCACGTTTCAGGCTACGCGGTTGTTCAATTCTCTCTCGGTGTTGGAGAATTTGTGCATTGCGCATCAGGGCAGTCAGCTTATCCCAATGGGGCAGGCAGCTAGTGGACGATCGCGGTTAGGAGAAAAAGATTTTTTAGAACTGCTGTCTTTTGTCGGTTATGGCGGTAACGTGCATACCCAAGCAGCCAACCTGCCCTTCGTCGATCGGCGGCTGGTGGAGATTGCCAGAGCGCTGGTGACAGAACCGCAGGTGCTGCTGCTAGATGAGCCTGCTGCCGGACTGAGTAAAGGCGACAAAGAGCGCCTAGCGGCGCTGCTGCGCCGAATTGCCAGCGGCGGGCTGAAGGTGATTTTAATTGAGCACGACATGGACGTGGTGATGGGAATTTCTGATACGGTCATTGTGCTCGACAGCGGTGAGCTGATTGCGGCGGGTTTGCCAGCAGATGTTCAGCGCGATCCGCTGGTTTTAGAAGCCTATTTAGGTCATGAGGGCACCGTTACAGCCCGCAGTGGACAACCGCCAGCGCATCGGCTACTGGAAGTGACGGGCTTGGCGTCTGGCTACGGCGAGCTGGCGGTGCTCAAAGACATTTCCCTGACAGTTAATCAGGGAGAACTGGTTGCCGTTATTGGCGCTAATGGCGCCGGTAAAACCACGTTGCTCAAAACCCTGGTCAATCTGATTGCCGCTCAATCGGGCAAAGTTGAATTTGCTGGTGTCCCTCTGCAGCATCCCAGCCATGAAATGAGCCGTCTAGGCATTGTGCTGGTACCAGAAGGGCGACAGGTGTTTGCGGAACTGACGGTCTACGACAATTTGCAACTGGGTGCTTTTAGCCGCCGAGACGATCAGGTTAAAGCTGATATCGAAAGTTTGCTGAAGCGATTTCCCCGCCTGCAACAGCGACGGTATCAGCGAGCGGGCTTGCTCTCTGGGGGAGAACAGCAAATGCTGGCGATCGCTCGCGGTCTGATGGCGCGGCCGCAGCTCCTGCTCTTAGATGAGCCTTCCCTGGGCCTAGCGCCTAAACTCGTGGATGAACTATATCAAATACTGGCAGATCTGCGAGATGAAGGCATGACGCTGCTGCTGGTAGATCAGATGGCCGCTACGGCCCTAGCTGTGGCCGATCGGGCCTATTTGTTAGAAACAGGCACAATCAAACGCGCTGGATCCGCTGAAGCCATGCGCAGGGATCCTACGGTGGCCCAAGTCTATTTGGGACATTAGTTTTTATACATCTACAGTATTCTCAGGGCGCGTACCTTGAGCCTAAAATTCTTTGGGAAAAATTTTCAACTGTATCCTACACAGCTTGGCAAATCTAAAGAAAACATTAAAATATATAGAGAAGTTTAGGGAAAGCTTTATGAATGTGCAGTCGTCTCGCACAGTTGAACAGATTTTTGCCCAAGGCGGCATTTTGATTCACAGCTTGCCCAAGGAGAAAAAGGAAGCACTGCTAGTGCGTCTACAGGCAATTTTGCAGAAGCGCAGTTCTAGCCCTTGCAGCTTCTAACCTTAAGCAAGGCCAAGATAGCTAGGCCAAACAGCTATCGACCCTTTAAGCCTTACGCAGCGCCAGTGATATTGAGACGAGAAGCTTCATTCAAAACTATCTGGTTTAGCAGCTATCCATTGCTCATCCTCAATTTGCACAATCATCAGCATGGCGGGCTGCTCACCAAGCGTACCTGAAAGATGTCCCTTCTGCCCCGCTTCATTGGCTTTGGTATTTTGGTCAGCCCCAAAGGATATATCTCCTGGCCCCATTTCAACCCGTACCCCGTCCATCGTCTCAACGAACCAGCGACCAGATAGGGGAATAATCCACTGGGGTTGGGGATTTTCATGCCATTCACCTACCCAGCCGACAGGCAGTTCAGCAAACATAATTTGAGTGGCTGCCTGCATCAGCCGGTTATTCCACTGGGGCGCGGCGTCACCACCCATACTTTCTGACTCAAAATTTGTCAGCTCACAGCAGGTTTGATGACTAACCCCTGCTGCATCTGTCCAAACATGCCAATAGCTTAAAGCTGGCTTCTCCTGAGACGACTCCTCTGTCATTGCGTTTCCTAACGTGTTGAGCGCGATCGCCGCTAAAGGCAGACTTAACAGCGATCGCCTAGAAATTTCAATGTTGTCCAACTGAAGACCGGCTGAAAGTCATCTGTTTCGTTAAATAGCAGTTTGTCCGTTCAGCTAGGCGGCTGTCATCTATCCTGGGACAGCCTTCACCTAGCGTCGCTCAGGCAAAGCGGACTCGAAATTTACGCCTTGACTAGTTGAGGGGTCCGCAAATAATCAAGCTGCCGCAACTCTTATATTTCAGCAACTTCAGCGGCTATTTAAAATCTAATGGCCTAAAAATGGACTAAATTTTCACCCGGTTTTTAGCTTGGCTGGCAGGCAACTTTTAGTCTTCGAGCTTAGTATAACCACTGTTTCTCGACGGCGATCGCTCGATTTTTCTCTTTCTTCTGCGCCACCGCAAGCTTAGAGCCAACGTCTTAATTCAAGTCTTGCACTTTTGTCATAAGACCAATTTCAAGGCAAATAAGTCTTAGATTGAGACGAAGCAAACAAAAAAACCCCCAGCTCAAGGCTGGAAGGCTGCATAGTCAATCAGGGAAGCGAGTGGATCATCCAGGCAGGTTGCGATCTAAAACCTGTATTTTTTCGGTAGGCAAGCTGGAGCTTTCATCTCCTGGCAGAAGCCGCAAATTATTTTCTAAAAGCGTCGCTGTGTAACCCAAGAACAAGCTGACGACCAGAGCGGCTAGAGGGGCTTGGAACAATGATTTCATAGACTTGCTACAGATAATGGACAGTTAGACAACCAAACAAAATCGCAATCTATCTTTGGATAGACTTCCCAGCTTTGACAAGATACGACACTTCCCTCAGCGTTTTCGCTAAAAAATTGACAGTATTGCCCCACTCTTTATGCAGCTATCCGTTCGGTTAAGATTACAAAATCTTTGCCCAATCTGAGATTCAGCTGTATTTTTAGTAGACTCAAAATAAGCTGATGAGTCTCAAAAAGAGAAATAAAGCTTAGCTACTGTGTCAGCTCATTAAAAATGATTTGGGCTGGGCTGACTCTGGCTGGCTCCAAACCTGTAGGGCTACAAACGCTCATAGCGATAATCTATTCTTCGTCAGTTCAAGTACGAGGCATAGGCACCTGAGTACGGTTTTGTGCTTGGTACTGAACTGACACGTCTAAAACAGTGCCAATTCTTAAAGGGCTGAAACTCGGATGTCCGGCACGTTACGCTAGCGCTTTTCTTTTATGCTTCGGGCTATACAGCATCCTATTTGATGCCTTACTTGAGCTGTGTCGTGACTGTACCTTCTATCAAAAGTTTGTCTCAACGCGAGACTTACAGATTTTTGCTTGAGTCCAACTGCAAGATAGATAAGACTCTTTTTGCTAAAAAGACTTGAGCCGCCTGTCTGGCATAGGGAAACGCTTTAGGATAAAAACATCCGTAGCCTCACCAGTTTCAGCCATGCAAACTTCAACGGTTTCCTCCCTAGCCACCGCTCTGCGCCAGCGATGGCAGCGGCTCGCCCAGCAAATTTCTGCTCCAGTACTGATACACTCAGGCCAGCCTCAAGCCCGCAACTTTCCGGCCAATACCTATCCTTTCCGGGCCAGTAGCCACTTCCTGTATTTTGCCGGACTGCCTCTGCCGCACGCCGCCATCTGCTTAGAAAACGGCAAGCTGACTTTATTTATTGACGAAGCCTCGCCTGAGTCAGCCCTGTGGCATGGTCCGACGCCGACGCGCGAGGCGATCGCCCAGGAAATCGGGGCTGATGCGGCCTATCCCCTCAGCGAACTGACCCAGCGGACAGGATCAGCCAATCAGTTAGCTGCCCCCACCGAAAATCCTGAACTGGCCGCCGCCATTGTGCAGTTGCGGCTGATTCACGATCACTGGGCGATCGCAGAGATGCGCCAAGCAGCAGCCGTCAGCGTCAAGGCTCACCAGGCCGGGATGGCAGCTACCCCTACTGCTAAGACGGAAGCAGAAGTTAGGGCAGCGATAGAGCAGGTTATTATGGCTCATCAAATGACCTGTGCCTACAACAGCATTGTCACCACTCACGGCCAAGTTTTGCACAATGAACAATACCACCACGTTTTAGAGGCAGGTGATTTGTTGCTGGCAGATGTAGGCGCTGAAGCTGCCTCTGGCTGGGCCTCAGATATTACCCGCACCTGGCCTGTATCGGGTAAGTTTTCTGCCACACAGCGCGACATCTATGACATTGTCCTAGCCGCTCACGATGCCTGTATTGCCCAAGCTCAGCCAGGTGTAGAATATCGCCATCTGCACCTGATCGCCTGCTACCGCATTGCTGAAGGACTCGTCGATCTAGGCATTCTGCGGGGACAGCCAGAGTCGCTGGTAGAGCAGGATGCCCATGCGCTGTTTTTTCCGCATGGAGTCGGCCATCTCATCGGCCTTGACGTTCATGATATGGAAGACTTGGGCGATTTAGCGGGCTATGCGCCGGGACGACAGCGCAGCGATCGCTTTGGTCTTTGTTTCCTGCGACTCGATCGGCCTTTGCAAGCAGGCATGGCTGTCACTATTGAGCCGGGCTTCTATCAGGTACCCGACATTCTAAACAGTCCTCAGCGGCGGGCGAAATATCAGTCTGTAATCAACTGGGAGCGCTTAGCCCAGTTTGAGGATGTGCGCGGGATTCGGATTGAAGACGACATTTTGATTACGGCTAACGGCTGCGAGGTACTAACGGCTGATTTACCCACCCAGCCCGCAGTAATCGAGCATTGGGTATCTAAATAGAGTTGAGAGTCGCGAAAATTATTGGTCAATTTCACCATCCCAAACCAATCAGAACCACCATTTCTGAAAGGCTAGGATACGTGAGTCTACAGATATCTGACCAGGTTTTAGCCTGAATTGGGCCAGCGTATCTCGAAATATTGTCAGAATAAGTACTTTTGGGGAAGTAGCGCATTTGCGGCTATCTACGGAAACCTAAAAAGGATTCACTTAGATTTAAAGCTCACATAAATGTCTATGTTTAGACGACATAATCACCCAGCAACCTGTCAAGAATACAATCAGCAGGCGCTTGCAGAAGTGAACAGATAGCTCACGGCAGGCTTCATCGCTCAGGTATTAATCGTCATCACCACTAGACTTCCTATGAAAAGCTTATTAGTGAAATCTTTGATTCTGCCCCGAGGATTAGCAGCAGTCACTGTGGTTTGCCTTTTGAGTCTGACGGCTCTAACTCTGTTTCAGGCTGAAAAAGTCGGAGCCGAAGAGCGCGATGAGTTTCCTGGAAATCGCCAGGGTGGTGGCACTCACCTGGTAGAACCCCAGTAGAACCCCAGAAGGCTATCCGCTAAAGCGCGTATTTTAATAGTCTACTGCTTCTAGAGAGAAGCGCTATCATCCGGATTGTTCTACGATCGCAGGTAAAAGGTAATTATCTTCTCGATGTAGATTTCAGCAAACCCTTAGCAAATTTTCCAAATTTGCAAGGGCTTTGTTTTTTCTGGGATCAAGGTGTATGACATACCGGCTGATTAATCAGAATCTCAACAGGCTAAACCAAGCAGTCACTAGGCGCTTTCAGCCTTGGTTGACCGGCGGCAAGGCAGTGATTGTCGCCAGCTTATTAACGACAACCCTGCTGATTGTCACTAAGCAAATTGGTCTATTTCAGGGACTAGAACTGTTTGCTTATGATCAGATAATTCGATTACAGCCCGAAGCCAAGCCTGATGATCGCATCCTGATTGTCGCCCTGACGGAAAAAGATATTCGCCGCTATGGCTGGCCGCTTTCCGATCGCCTTGTAGCTGAACTACTGCAAAAGCTACAGCAGCATCAGCCCCAGGTTATTGGCCTAGATCTCTATCGCAGTACGCCGCATCCACCGGGACGTCAAGACTTACTGAAGCAGCTAGCCGCTCCCAATCTGGTTGCAATTACCAATGTGGGTACGGCCTCGGAAAGCATTCCACCGCCTGAGACTATGCCCTGGCAGCAGGTGGGATTTAACGATCTAGTTTTAGACCCAGACGGCATCGTGCGTCGCAGCTTACTGTATGTCAGCCATCCCCAAAACCCATACTATGCTTTCGGCCTGCGGGTTGCGATGCAGTATGTTTCTCCCCAGCCAGTTCTGCAAACTTATGAATCTGGGCTGCTCATTAATCGCGTCATGCTGCCTGCTTTATCTAGAGAATCCGGCGGCTATCAAACAGTAGATGCTCGTGGCTATCAGATTTTACTGCGCTATCGCTCAAAAACAGCGCCCGCCCGACAGGTCAGTATTGAACAAATCCTCAGCGATCGCGTACCGCCCAACTGGATTCGCCACAAAGCGGTTTTAATTGGCTCAACTGCTCCTAGCCTCAAGGATCAGTTCTGGACACCCTACGGCACCCAGCAAAGTTCTAAACTCAAGCTATCAGGGGTTGTTATTCACGCTCAGATTGTCAGCCAGCTGCTGGATGTACTGCTACAAGAAACAGCTCTGTACCGTTTCTTGCCTACCTGGAGCGAGAGTCTATGGCTGGGGGGATGGGCCTTGCTGGCAGGCATTATTGGCTGGCTAGCTGAACGTCCTTGGCTGGCAGGGCTAACCTTTGGCGGCTTGTTCATTAGCCTATGGGGCATTGGCTGGCTGAGCCTGTCATATCAGATCTGGCTGCCAATGGCAGAGCCTACTCTAGCCGCGATCGCCGCTGGCAGCCTAGTGGTGATTCAAAAAAAGCTCTATCGCAGTACCCACGATCGACTGACACAGCTTCCTGGCAGAGACGTGTTCATTCATCAGGTGCAAAATGCCTTGCAGGCCAAGCGCGTAGGCTCATCCACGCCTACATTGATGATTGCTTTTTTGAACATCAACCGCTTTAAATTTATCAATCAGAGTCTGGGTTATCGTGTGGGTGATCAGGTATTGCTCAAACTAGTTCAGCGACTGCAACAGGTCTTACCCGTTGATACGCAGCTCGCTCGTATTGGCGGCGATGAGTTTGCCATTTTGTTTCAAAATAGCTCGCTCAAAACGGTTGAAGCCATTCTCAATCAGCTCCAGCAGCATCTCTCAGATCCCTTTTGCCTGCAGCAGCAATCTCTCTTTCTCAGTGCCAGCGTGGGGCTAGCGATCGCTCAGAAAGATAACCGGCATAGCCCTGAAGATTTGCTACGCGATGCCCACACAGCCATGTATCAGGCCAAAGCGCTGAACACTTTTCACTGCCAGGTTTTTGCCACAGGCATGTCAACTGCAGCCCTGAGCCGCCTGCAGCTAGAAAGTGATTTACGCCAAGCGCTAGGGGCTGAGGAATTCCTGGTCTACTATCAGCCCATTGTCTGTCTCAAGACTAGAAAAATTGTTGGATTTGAGGCCCTAGTCCGATGGCAGCGAGCCGATGGCAGCTTTGTCATGCCCAGCGATTTTATTCCCATTGCTGAAGAAACCGACCTGATTGTGCCTTTGGGCCAGTGGATTTTTCAGGCTGCCTGCTATCAGCTACGGGACTGGCAGCAGCAATTTCCCAACTTGGCCTTGAAGCTCAGCGTCAATCTCTCCAGACGGCAACTGCGTCAGCCAGACTTGGCCAGTCAAATTTGCGCTAGCTTACAGGCAGCCGGTGTGGCTGGACAGCGGCTGCGGCTGGAAATTACTGAAAGCATGATGATGGCAGATGATCAAACGGCAACTACGTTAATGTCGCAGCTCAAAAGTCTCGGTCTACAGCTCAGCATCGATGACTTTGGCACAGGATACTCATCCTTAAGCCAGCTCTATAGATTTCCGGCAGATATTCTCAAAATTGATAAGTCCTTTGTTGAGCAAATAGAGCAAAGCGCTCAAAAACAGGAAATTACGCATACCATCATTGCTCTAGGCCATAAGCTAAACATGGAAATTGTGGCGGAAGGGATTGAAACGGAATATCAGCACGGCGTCTTAGCGCAAGCGGGCTGTCAGTATGGTCAGGGCTACTTGTTTTCTCCTCCCCTAGCGAGCACCGCCGCCACCCAGCTTTTAACGCAGCAGGTCCAGGCTACCCTGGCCAATGCCGACAATTTACAGCGCTGAGGCGGGCGATCGCCCGCCTTGGGAACTGTCCATGCTCGCAGCGGTTTCTCGCTCAGCCAACAACCCAAAGGCTGCTGAGGGTACCTTTCTGTCTCTAGGCTGCAGCGAGTACGGCGCCTCCATCATCTTTGAAAACTTGCAGTAAACTGAGAAAGCTATCACCTCAGCGGCCATGCTAGACGTGCGGCTGGTTTTGAGGCTAGACCCTATCTCACTATGCAATCTCCTATCCCTGCCGCCACTGTTCTGCAAAACCGTTACCGAGTTGCCCACATGCTGGGGCAAGGTGGCTTTGGTCGCACTTATCTAGCTGAAGATCAGGGACGCTTTAATGAGCGATGCGTCTTAAAAGAGTTTATGCCGCTGCAGGGAGAAGATCATTTTTCTGAAAAAGCAACCCAGCTCTTTCAGCGGGAAGCTCAAATTCTCTACAAGATTCAGCATCCTCAAATTCCCCAGTTTCGCGCCATTTTTGAGCAGGATCAGCGCTTATTTCTGGTACAGGACTATGTGGAAGGAATGACCTACCGCGAACTCCTAGACCAGCGACGGCTACAGCAGCAGTCCTTTTCAGAGGCTGAGGTGCGGCAGTTCTTGCATCAGATGCTGCCAGTGCTGGCTCATATTCATGCCCAGGGCATTATTCACCGGGATATCAGCCCTGACAATATTATTCTGCGCAACAGCGATCGCCTGCCTGTCCTGATTGACTTTGGCGTCGTTAAAGAAGTCGTGACTCGGATCCAGGTGCCGGAAGTCGTGAGTCAGGCCACGACGGTGGGTAAGCGAGGCTATGCCCCCAGCGAGCAGATGCAAACCGGGCGCGCCTATCCCAGCAGCGACCTTTACTCGCTGGCGGTCACAGCAATTGTGCTGCTGACTGGCAAAGAACCCCAAATGCTGTTTGACGATGTGAACTTAACCTGGGTTTGGCCTCAGTATGTCACAGTCAGCCCAGGACTGGCGCAGGTACTCAATCGCGCCCTCAGCTATCGTCCGGGCGATCGCTATCAGTCTGTCAACGAGATGGCACAGGCGCTGGGAGAATCGGTTACGACGGCAACCCGTCCGGCTAGCCCGCCGCCACCCTCTGCCCCTGAAGTTTCCCGGATGAAAACGGTTGCCGTCAGTCCACGCTACCAGGCAACCCAGGCTCACACTGCTGCCCGTACCTCGCCCGCCCGCCCCACTACCCAGTCGGCCCCATCAACATCAGAATCAGACTCACTGTGGGAAAATCCTTGGGCTGTCAGCGCCATCGGCTTAGGTTTAGCCTTGGCAGCAGCGCTGGGCGGCTGGGCTGTCGTTCAGGCTATCAACAGCGATGATACGGCGGCCCCGCCTGCTGTAGAAAGCCCAGATATTACGCTTAATCCGACTCCAACTGAACCCACGGAACCAGCACCCAATCGCCCCGTGGAGTATAGTCAAGCGTTCAGTCTGTCTGCCGGTGAGAGCCAAACGGTTGAAGGGAGTCTGCGCGCTGGTGAAACGGTTAACTATCGCTTTCAGGCAGAACGGGGCCAGTCCTTGACTGCCACTTTAGAGGGGGAAGGGGTATTACTCAGTGTCTTAGCGCCCAATCAGCAGCCCGTAGAGGCGGCTGCGAGACGAACCTTGAGCTGGCAGGGAGAATTGCAGTTCAACGGTGAATATACGATTCAGTTGCGTACGATACAGGGACTTGATGAAAGCGACTATCGGCTAGCGGTGAGCCTGGCAGTGGATGAACCAGAGCCAGAACCGGAACCAGAGCCGGAACCGGAACCGGAGCCGGAACCAGAGGAGCCAGCAACCCAGCCGGAGATTCTGCAGCAGCGCGTTCAGTTTCCGACTGGAGAAACGGGCGTCCGGGTCGCCAATGATGTTGGTCAGGGCCGCGTTCGTCGCTACATTGTCAATGCCCAGCAGGGGCAGGTACTATCGGCCAAGTTGGTCAACGCCAGCGGCCCGGCAACGTTGAACATTCGCCTGCCCAGCGGCGACATCATTGAGAATGGGTCTGGTTTGCTGTCCTGGAGCGAAGAATTGCCTGTTGGCGGCGATTACTTTGTTGATGTGGTATCGGCGGCCCCGGCTGAGTTTACCTTAGATCTACAGGTGACTAACTAAATTTAACGGTGCCATAGCGCCAGTCTTTGCTCTTACCAATAATTTGCACCGCTAGATTGAGATGTTGAATGCCTTGCTTATTGCTGGAACCGATACCGATGCGGGTAAAACTGTTGTCACGACGGCCTTAGCAGCTTACTGGCAACAGTATTATGGTTCTCGTTCCCTCGGTTTACTCAAACCTGTCCAGTCAGGTCAAGGCGATCGCGAGCTCTATCAGCAGCTTTTTCAGCTAGATCAGACCCTAGAGCAAATTAATCCAGCCTATTTCTCTGCTCCCCTGGCCCCCCCGCTGGCGGCTGAACGCGAAGGCAGTCGGGTTGACCTCAAGCCAGTTTGGCAGACCCTAAGGGAGTTAGAGCGATCGCGCGACTGGGTTCTGGTAGAAGCCTTGGGCGGGCTAGGCTCCCCCGTCACCGAGGAGCTAATAGTCGCAGATCTAGCAGCTCAGTGGCGGCTGCCGACGGTGTTGGTCGTGCCCGTACGCTTGGGGGCGATCGCCCAGGCGGTTGCTAACGTGGCTTTGGCCCGGCAGCATCAGGTCGCGCTCAAGGGCATCATTCTCAACTGCGCCCAACCGCGATCGCCCGCAGAAATTGCTGACTGGGCACCACAAACCCTGATTGAATCGCTGACTCAAACGCCGATACTAGGGGTTATACCCCATCTTGCCGAGACGACTGATCTCCCCAGCTTATCTAAAGCCGCCTCTCAGCTCATACTAGACGGCTTGCTGCCAGCGATAGCTTAACGCTAGTCATACTTGTGTAATCTTTTGCGGCAAAAGGGCTGAGATCACAACCGATCAAAAAACTTATCGCCATAATGTAATGAAAGGGTCCGGATTTTCAGTAGAGTCATTGAAAATACTGAAATGTCCTCAAATGGCGACAGGCTGACGAACTCCCGAAGCCAGCTAAAGTTTCATCCCTTAGGTTCTGTTTCCCTTGTCTTGTAAATAAGAAGCTAGTGCTTAGGAGCGTTTTGCCTGCTAGGACATGCTGACGATCGCTGCTTAGCTTTAAGCTTGAGCACTATTTAGCAAATTTCTCATTCATAGACTTGATTTGTTAACCCAATGATTTCCACAATCCCGTCTACCAGCGCCGACTTAGCTAGCATTCGTTTACAAATTCGCTCCCTCCAGCCCCAGCTAGTGGCTTGGCGAAGACGGCTACACCAATATCCTGAACTGGGATTTCAAGAGCATCAAACGGCTCAACTAATTACCAAAAAGCTGACAGAATGGGGCATTGAACATCAAACTGGCGTAGCGGAAACCGGCATCGTCGCTACGATCACCAGCGATCGCCCCGGCCCAGTCCTAGCTATTCGTGCCGATATGGATGCGCTGCCCATTCAAGAGCTGAACGAGGTGCCCTACTGCTCTCAAAATGACGGGCGGATGCACGCCTGCGGCCATGATGGACACGTGGCGATCGCCCTGGGAACCGCTTTTTACTTAGCGCAAAACCGTGATTGTTTCGCAGGCACCGTCAAAATCATCTTTCAACCAGCAGAAGAAGGGCCGGGTGGGGCCAAACCGATGATCGAGGCCGGAGTGCTGCAACAGCCCAAGGTAGATGCCATTATCGGGCTGCACCTGTGGAACAATCTGCCGGTGGGCACTGTCGGCGTCCGTAATGGCCCGCTGATGGCCGCCACAGAGCTATTTCACTGCACGATTCATGGCAAGGGGGGACACGGCGCAATTCCCCATCAGACGGTTGATTCAGTCGTGGTCGGCTCCCAGGTGGTCAACGCTGTGCAGACAATCGTGTCCCGCAACGTTGACCCGCTGAAAGCGGCTGTCGTTACCATTGGCAAATTTCATGCCGGGACAGCCCTCAACGTCATCGCTGACGAAGCCCGTATGAGCGGTACGGTGCGCTACTTTGACGAGTCTTACACTCATTTCTTTGCCCAACGGCTAGAGCAAATCATCGCCGGGGTGTGTCAAAGCTACGGGGCTCGCTACACCTTTGACTATCGCCCACTCTATCCGCCTGTGATCAATGACGCCGATATTGCTGATTTGGTACGCACCGTGGCTCTCTCAGTAGTAGAAACGCCTACCGGTGTCGTGCCAGAGTGCCGCACGATGGGCGGTGAAGATATGGCTTTCTTCCTGAGGGAGGTGCCGGGCTGTTATTTCTTCTTAGGCGCAGCTAATCCGGCTAAAGATTTGGCCTATCCGCACCATCATCCCCGCTTTGATTTCGACGAAACCGCCTTGGGTATGGGGGTCGAAATGTTTGTCCGCTGCGTAGAGAAATTTTGCACCGCCCGCTAACGTCTTCTCAGGGCGAAGCTGCAAAAAATTCTTAAGGTTGAGTCGCTAGCTGACCTCTGGCTGTAAGCTTTGGATGAGAAAGCGGAGGAGCAATAAACATGAGGCAGAGAATTCTCTGGCTAGCAGGACTGGTATTGTGTGCGCTGGTGGGAGTTTTTTTTGTCAGCGGCGACTGGGCCACTTCACCTCAAGTCTTCTTCAGCTCAGAAGCAGCCGTCGCCCAAGAACAGACTGAACCGGCGACCTCCACTTTCAGCGGCAGCTATGAAGAGCCGCAAGGTCGCTTTCAAATTGGTATCTTGTCTGGCTTTAGCGTCAGTCCTATTGCCGGTTCGGTACTGCTGGAGGCGCCAGATGGTAGCTTGGCCTATTCAGTGACCGTGGTGCCAGCGGGGACTGCTGGAGAAGTCCCTACACTGACTAACGCTGCGCTGGCCCAAATCGTTAGAAATACCTTTGCCAGTGGAGAAGGTTTTCAGCCCACCGGCTTTCAGGCTTTAGAATCAGGCGGTGTCCAGATCCCCTGGGTAGGGCGGCTCACGCTGGGGACGGACACCCAGCCGGTTCAGGGCGTTGTCCTGGCTCGTCAAAATGAGGCTGAGGTATATCTGCTAGCGATCGCCGCTGTAGACGACACCGATCCACAGTCAATTCTCCCCGTCATTGCCGACAGTTTAGCAGTGCTTTAGCCCAGGCTGGCTGCTAGGCTAAGGGGTATCCGCTTTAATCCGTATGAAATCGTGATTAACCCTAATCGTGAAATTTCCCGCCTGCTGGAGCTGATGCCTGCTTCAGGCCGGATGAAGGTACGCCTGAAGGAAAATCCGGCTCAAACCCACGCGATTGAGGCTGATTTTCCCCGTCCCTGGAAGCGAGTTCATATCGTCACGCTCAATTTTGATCTTTGGAGTCAGCTTTCAACGCCTCAGCAAGATATGCTGCTGCTGCACCAGGTTTGCTGGCTGACGCGGGTGCGCCTGCTCAAGTTTGATCTGTATCAGGGCTTGGCCGCTGCCGGGCTGCTGGGCACCGTGTTTGAGGCCGTCCAGTTAGACATGATTGGCTTAGCAATTGGTGGCAGCCTCACTGCCTTTGCCGGTAGCCAGATTTGGCGCAGTAGCCGGGGGCCGAAAGCCGAAATTGAAGCAGACGAGGCGGCGATCGCCGTAGCCCAACGCCGGGGCTATAGCCAGGTAGATGCCGCTCGCTATCTAGCGACCGCAATTGAAACAGTGGCTCAAATTGAAGGCCGTCCTAGTCTTAGCTTTAACGAGCTGCTGCGCTGTCAAAATCTCAGAGCGATCGCAGGACTTTCGGCAACAGGAGTACCAAACTCGGTCAGACAGTAGGCACATAGGCAAAAAACCGCTCTTGTCAGACAATAAAGGCATTGAGTCAGCTTATGAACTATGCCAGAAACACCGTCTAATACGGCCTACGATCCCGCTGTTGCCGGGCCGCCGCCCCGTACCCAATCTGCTAAAACAACCTGGCAAGAGAATTTGGCCCAGGCAGGGGAGTTCGTCAAGTTTGTCTGGAAAATGTCGAGTCGCATCCGCAGCCCTAAAAATCGCATCCGGTTTGTGATCGGACTGATTCTCTGGAAGCCGAT
Organism: Sphaerothrix gracilis Ecp01; assembly: GCF_030405905.1. Classification (NCBI taxonomy): domain Bacteria; kingdom Bacillati; phylum Cyanobacteriota; class Cyanophyceae; order Nodosilineales; family Nodosilineaceae; genus Sphaerothrix; species Sphaerothrix gracilis. Next base: position 31,403 of record NZ_JASATW010000008.1, on the reverse strand, counting down.
TTTGCCCAGAGACGAATAAACTTCACCATACCCTAGGGTCAGAGTAGGGGTAACAGACATCTATTTACATAATTGCTATTTGCCTTAAAGTCCTTCTCTAACCGCTTATCTGCCAGGCCGCTACAGGCCTCAGACAAATAACCTCATCAGCCTTATAGAAAGAACAATGTATTGCGACCCCTATCAGTTTGACTTCGTTCAAACCTTGGAAGCCAACTGGCTAAAAATCAGGCAAGAGCTGTCGCAGCTCAGCAGCAGCGATTTTCTCACCTATCCTGAGAAATATCTGCTAGACAAAAAAACGGGTTGGGATATCTATGGCATTCACTTCTTAGGCGTCCGCATCGATCTCAACTGTGAACAGTGCCCTGAAACCGCCAAGCTGGTGCAGGCTATCCCCGGCATCATCACTGCTGGCTTTTCTCGCTTGGCTGCTGGCGCCCACATCATTCCCCATGCAGGCAAGCCCGTCGGCGTTTTGCGCTGTCATCTGGGACTAGACGTGCCAGAAAAATGTGGCCTGCGCGTCGGCTCTGAGATCAAGCCCTGGCAGGAAGGTAAATGCCTGGTTTTTGATGACACCTCAGAACACGAAGCCTGGAATCTTAGCGATCGCCACCGGGATGTGATGCTGCTCGACTTTCGCGTGCCGGCGGGGCAGAAACCGGAGGACTATTATTTCCCTTCACATACCGATCCAGCCACTGTGTCATCTCCCACAACACATGGCTGACCGCCTCACGGGACTCGTAGCCGTGTCCCTCAAACGGCAGCTCTACCCAGCGAACAGTACCCCCAAGCCCTTGTAATGCTTCGTAGAGTCGCTCACTTTGCAAGGGATAGGTGCCTACGTTGGGGTCTTCCGCGCCGTGAATCAGCAGCAGCGGCTCGTTAATTTGATGGGCATAGGTAAAAGGAGAAAGCTGGCTGTAAATTTCGGGGGCCTGCCAGAAATTTCGCTGTTCGCCCTGAAAGCCGAAGGGAGTGAGGCTGCGGTTATAGGCACCGCTGTTGGCGATACCAGCCTGAAACAGGTCCGTATGGGCTAACAAATTAGCAGCGGTAAAAGCGCCATAGGAATGCCCGCCAATTGCTACCTGATTGGCGCGGCTAACCCCTCGTTCGACTAGGTAGTCTACCGCTGCTTGAGCGCCCAGCTTCAGCTGTTCCAGATAGGTGTCGTTAGGTTCCGCCTCGCCTTCGCCAATAATCGGCAGCGTCGGCCCCATCAAAATGGCGTAGCCCTGGGTCAGCAAGAAGAGCGGCGAATGGCCCCAGGGGCGGCTAAAGGCATTCTCAGCCGTGGTTACCTGAGCGGCGGCTTCTCGGCTTTTATATTCCTGGGGGTACACCCACAGCAGCGTTGGCAGGGGGCCGTCTTGATTGGGGTCATAGCCCGGAGGCAAGTAAAGCGTCGCTGACAGGGTGACGCCATCGGCCCGCTGATAGCGCACCACCTCGCGGGTAATGCCGGCAAACCAGGGCATGGGGTCGGTAAAGTCGGTCAGGGACACCACTTCATCAGTGACTACATTTCGCAACAGATAGTTGGGAGCCTGCAGCGGTGACTGCTGACGAGTAATAATCTGCTCAGCCTGATTGTCTAACAGCCGCACCACCTGTTCGTAGTGGGGGTTCTCAGCCTGCCAGAGCCGCGTTTTTTCGCCGCTGGGTAAATGCCAGCGATCTAGAAAAGGATAAACCCCTGCCGCAGAAGCCCCGCGCCCGCTGAGATAGAGACTTTCCCGATCGGGAGTCAGCAGTAATACCTGCCGCTGATACGGCCCCGGTGCCGTTACTGGCTGACCAGGAGCACTGTAGCGGTCTTGATAGTCGCGATCGCTCAGCAGCCTGGCCTCATCAGGATTAGCTGGATTGAGCTGCCAAGTGCGCAGCCGCCGGGTGTCGTACCAGTACTCGTAGCCCAGGGCGATCGCCTCATTGCCCCAAACAATTCGGTTATAGCGCAGCTCGGTTTGCCAAACCAGCTGCGGCTCAGCCGTGAAGGGCGCATCCAGTTGGGAAACCGCATCACGCCAGGGCACAGGTTTGCTAGCATCTCCCCCGTCTAGGGCCTCTACCCAGTACAGCGTCGCTGGCCGATCGGGTCGCCAGCGAATCGATCGCCGCCCCTGCCTGACAGAATTAAACGTAATCGGAATATCATCGGCTAGGGGCAGGTCGGCGACGGTAAAAACTGCTTCTCCCGCCCGGTTGAGCACGACCACTCGCTTAGGAAAAAGGCTAGCAGGCACCTGATAGGAAAAAGGCCGCTGGGTCACCCTCAACAAAATCCACTGGCTATCAGGGGAGGGGGTCGCCGAATCAATCAGCAGCGGTGGGGTAAGGGGCTGGCGATCGCCCGTCAGGCTGATATGCTCTAGCACTGAAGTCAGGTAGTATTCGTAAAGCGCTTCATCATGGGCATTGCGCAGCAGATTGGTATAGGTGCGATTCGGCGCTTCCCGACCTAAGTTTTCTTCGACTCTAGGGCCAGCCGGAATCAAAGGCGCGGCAGGCGGCGCTGGCTGCTGAGAGGGCACCGTTTTGCACAGCAGCCCCTCACTCTCTGACAGCCACTTACAGGGATTGCCGTAGGTGCCGTTGAGCACCGGCGGTGTAAGCTGCCGCGCTTCAGCCGTTGCCAAGTTAAGGACCCACAGAGCCAAGCCAGTTGGCTGCAACTCGGTGAAAGCTAGATATTGCCCCTGGGGCGACCAGCGAAAATTATTGATTTGAATACCGTCAGGCAGTTCCACCTGGCGAGTCTCTCCAGTAGCGATCGCCTGAATTTCAATTCCGCGAAAAGTGTAGTCCTGGGCTGGGCCGTGCGTAGCCGGATCAAGCTGTAAACCCGCTACCTGCACCCGTGGCTGAGCCAATTCGGCGATCGCGGGCAGCGGCGGTCGGGCCAGCTTCACCAGCCACTGCTGATCAGGCGAAATTTGGGTGGCGGGAATCCAGGTTGTCTCTAGCAGCGTATTGATCGGTTCCGGGGCATCTTGCCAAACGGTTTGGGCGATCGCTGAAGCGGTCATGCTGGATAAGGTCAAGGCAATTCCGAGTAGGGTAGACAACGAGCCAAGTCTAATGGGACGGGGCGTTCTCATTTTGGCCGAGGATAGGGGCGACTAAGCAAAGATAATTCTCTTATAGCAAAGTAACTGAACTGATTTAGTTCACAAATCTCTGACTTAATACGAATGATTTGCATTAAAATACTGACATCAATTTAGTCATGCTTAAGCAAAATGAGGATTAAACGACGTAGTCTCATCGCGATCGCCGCTAGTGTCACCCTGTTTACCGCGATCGGTTGTAGCAACGAGTCTCAACAAGCTCAGGACGGTAGTGGGGCAGAAGAAGAGGTCGTCAATGTCTATTCCGCCCGTCACTACGATATCGATGATGAACTATACGACAGCTTTACCGAGCAAACCGGCATTGAAGTAAACGTCATTGAGGGCGATTCCGACGAACTGCTAGAGCGGATTCAGAACGAAGGTGAGAATAGCCCTGCCGATGTGTTCATTACTGTAGACGCCGGACGGCTTTGGCGAGCCGAGGAAGCGGGAATTTTCCAGCCCGCAGAGTCTTCTGTCTTAGAAGAAGAGATTCCGACTAATCTACAGCATCCTGACAATCTCTGGTTTGGCCTCACCAAGCGCGCCCGCGTGCTGGTCTACAACACCGATAACGTAGATCCGGCTGAACTCTCGACCTATGAAGCCCTAGCTGAGCCTGAATGGGAAGACCGGGTCTGTGTCCGCAGCTCCAGCAATATCTACAACCAGTCCCTGGTCGGCTCGATTATTGAAACTGACGGCGAAGCCGCTGCTGAGGAATGGGCCAAGGGGCTAGTCAATAACTTTGCCCGCGAACCTGAAGGGGGTGATACCGACCAGATTAAGGCCGTTGCCGCAGGCCAGTGCGATGTGGCAATTGTCAATCACTACTACTGGGCCAGAATGGCCAAGTCTGATAGCGCTGAAGATCAGGAAATTATAGAAAACACGGCGATTTTCTTTCCTAACCAGGAAGGCCGAGGCACTCACGTCAATATCAGCGGGGCTGGGGTTGTAGCAACTGCGCCCCACCCTGAAAACGCAGTAACCTTCCTAGAATTTCTGGTCAGCCCTGAAGCCCAAGCCGTTTTTGCCCAAGGCAACAACGAGTATCCGGTGGTCACAGGGGTAGATATTGATCCAATCGTGGCTGAACTGGGCGAGTTTAAGGTTGACGAGGTCAACGTCTCTGCCTATGGTCGCAACAACCCAGAAGTGATTAAAATCGTCGATCGCGCTGGTTGGAAGTAGGGCCCTGTAAAAGTTACAGAGGCACGACCGATCGCTGACAGGCCGGACAGACCGCATGAATCAGAAGCTGGCAGTCTAGCAGATGATAGCCAGACTTTTCAGCGGTTTTAGCGCCGGCCTTCAGCACAGAATCGTTCTTAAACTCAATTGTCTTGTTGCAACGCACGCAGATCAGATGGTGATGGTGATGCGGTGCAGGCTGATTGATTTCGTAGCGTTTTTGCCCCTCAGCTAGCTCTAGCTCCCGCAAGATTCCCATACGAGCCATTAGCTTCAAGTTTCGATAAATCGTGGAGAGGCTAATGGCTTCCCCTTCTTCCTTGAGCAAATCGCACAGCTCCTCGGCGCTGAGATGATTGCCCTTTGCTAAATTTTGAAACGTGGTTAGGATGGTTTCTCGCTGGGGAGTCATGCGCCAGCCGCGTTCATTCAGCTCGGCCTTGAGTGCGGTCGCAGAGTAGGCAGCCATCGCCTTGTCCCCTTCTTAACAAATGTCAATAAAAACCCTTATTGAGAATAATAGCGAATGTTCAGCTTATTTGCAACAAATCGCGCTTATTGAGAATAATAGTTAAGAAGGCTGGAAGTGAGGAGGTAGGGAGTCTGGTAAGAGGTGGGTGAGCAAAGATGGGGGAGTTGGGGAAGATGGGGTGAAATATAGTTAAAAACCAGCGGTGTGTGGCAGAGGCGTTTCACAACGGGCTATAACTGAGGCAAAGCTTTCCCCACCAGCGCTCATGCAAAAGATCAAGCTCTTTTTGGCCTCCTCTTCAGAACTCAAGGGCGATCGCGAGCAGTTTGAGATTTTTATCTACCGCAAGTGCAAGAGCTGGTTTGAGCGGGGCATTTTTCTGCATTTGGATATTTGGGAGGATTTTCTGGATGCGATGTCGGCGGGGGGGTTGCAGAGTGAATACAACAAGGCAATCCAGGGCTGCGACATCTTTGTGCTGCTGGCGTTTAACAAGGTGGGCAAGTATACGGCGGAGGAGTTTGGTAAGGCGTTCGGCCAGTTTTCCCAGACGCAAAAGCCGTTTATTTTCACCTATTTCAAAACGCCACACACGACGACGAACCGCGAAGACTTGCAGAGCCTCTGGGCGTTTGAGGACAAGCTAAGCGAGCTAAAGCATTACAAAACGGAATATTACTCGATTGAGGGGCTACGGGAGCATTTCGGCAATCAGTTGGACAAGCTGGCGGCGAATGGGTTTATTCAGCTCAGTCCTGATGGGGGGCCGTCGACGGTGGAAGAAAGTAGGGATAGGGCAGGTGCGCGGGCGGCGGTATCTGGAACAGGAAATAAAACCTATCAGAACGTCGAAGGCAGCACGATTACAGACAGCTCTAAGACCTACAACATTGATAAAATCGACAGCGCTCGGTTTGAGTGAGTATGGGCGATATCAAGACTTACAAGATTGGCAATATTGAAAACGCTCAGTTTTTCACCCAGTCGGCGGATTATCAAACCCTGACCAAGCGGATTGCGGAGAAGCGAGAATATGTCGAGTATCTGCAATCAACTGGAAAAACGGAAAAGGCGCTAAAGGCTGGGGCGGAACTAGAAGACCTGGAGCAGCAGCTAGAGCAGTTCAAAGAAAACGTTTTTCGCTTATACGAGACGTTTACCAAGATTGAGATCAATACCGAGCGGCTAGCCCAGGCGAAGGCCCACTTTGAGCAAGGCGAGTTTCGCGAAGCTGATGCGATCTTGAACGCGGAGGAGATGGGGCAAGATCTGGATCGCCTGATTGAACGCGACACTCAGCTTAATCAGGAAAAGGCGGAGATCGCCCAGAACCGAACGCAGATCGCTAATGAGTTTTTGATTAAAGCGCGGCTGTGGGCAACTTTTTACGAGCAGCCCAATCGCTATGAGCAGGTTTGTGAATATTTTGAAGCGGCGCTGAGGGCAGCCAGAACTACTGAAGCCGTTTTTGAGTTCGCTCTGTTCCTGCAAGAGCATAACGCTTTTGATCAGGCAAAGCCGCTCTATCAAGAAGCGCTGAAGACGTATCGCGCCTTAGCCGAGGAGAACCCGCGCACCTACTTGCCCGACGTCGCGATGACGCTGAATAACTTGGCGGTTTTGCAAAAGGCCCAAAATGAATTGGCTCGCGCCGAGGAAAACTACCAGGAAGCGCTACAGATTCGTCGCGCCTTAGCCGAGGAGAACCCGCGCACCTACTTACCTGACGTCGCGATGACGCTGAATAATTTGGCGGTTTTGCAACAGGCCCAAAATGAGTTGGCTCGCGCCGAGGAAAACTTCCAGCAAGCGCTGAAGACGTATCGCGCCTTAGCCGAGGAGAACCCGCGCACCTACTTGCCCTATGTGGCCACGACGCTGAATAATTTGGCGGTTTTGCAACAGGCCCAAAATGAATTGGCTCGCGCCGAGGAAAACTTCCAGGAAGCGCTACAGATTCGTCGCGCCTTAGCCGAGGAGAACCCGCGCACCTACTTACCTGACGTCGCGATGACGCTGAATAATTTGGCGGTTTTTACAAAGGCCCAAAATGAATTGGCTCGCGCCGAGGAAAACTTCCAGGAAGCGCTACAGATTCGTCGCGCCTTAGCCGAGGAGAACCCGCGCACCTACTTACCTGACGTCGCGATGACGCTGAATAATTTGGCGGTTTTGCAAAAGGCCCAAAATGAATTGGCTCGCGCCGAGGAAAACTTCCAGGAAGCGCTACAGATTCGTCGCGCCTTAGCCGAGGAGAACCCGCGCACCTACTTGCCCGACGTCGCGATGACGCTGATCAACTTGAGCATTTTTTATTTACAGGCTAAGCCTGACAAAGAAAGATCTGTTTCGTTAGCTGTAGAGGTTCTCAACATTTTTCAAGATTTTCAGCATGTTCATATGGTGCAGCGTTACGCTGCCGCTGCTCTTCAAGTTTTGCAAGCCAACGGCGTAGAGTTACCCCAACCAGATTCAGACAATCAGTGAGGGGGTTGACAATGCCAAATCCTCACAGCTAATAGCCCTGAAACGTGAGAATAAGCAGGTAGTTGCCCAAATTTGTCATGCGAGGTGTTTTTATGATGAACGTAACTGTTGATGAGATCCAGCAAGATCTACTGAAATACCTGCGCCAAGTAGAAGCCGGTGAAACGATTGTCATCGTTCGATCCAATCGGCCAATTGCCGAACTGAGGCCGATCGTCAGCCATAAGCCATTACGACCATTTGGGTTATGTGCAGGCGAGTTTACCGTTCCGGATGATTTTGACGCTCCCCTGCCAGAGGATCTTCTCAGTGCATTCGAGGGACGATGAGGATTATGTAGGATTTTCCAAACCATACCTAGCTTGGAAAATTCTACAGACCAATGGCATAAATTCACCCCAATCAGATTCAGACAATCCGTAGGGGTTTGGCAATGCCAAATCCTCCCAGTCAACAGCCCTGAAACGTGAGAATAAATAGGCGATCGCCAAACACCCCGCCACACCACAATCCGGTGCGTCACCGCTGCGCGTGACACACCCTACGTCAGCTAGGGATCTTCAGGCTGTCCTAGATAAAGTTCAACAAATGCCTTTGCCGCACCTGGCTCAATTTGGTGCAGCGCATCTCGCAGTTGAATCACCATCTCCGCACCCGGATCGCGAATCTCATTCACCCAGCGATAGACATTCGCCCTGCCAATTCCCATCTTCACAGCCACCTGATTCTGGCTGATACCGTAGTCTTCTAAAACCTGCTTCAGCGCTTTCCCTGCACGTCCCATGCCCCTGATTCTGTCAGAGGCTCATAACCGCGTAAATGACACCGATTAGTCTACGTCGTGACAGGGTTAAATTGTAGACTAATCGGCAACACTGCTGTCGATCAAAATAGCGGCGTTGCCGAATACTAAAAGCCAGCACCCACAGTTTTCGAGGCTCGGTGTGCTGGCCTTAGCTCCCTATTTCATAAGGAGACCCATCAATTATGATCTATCAAACCCGCCTGCATCACTGGATCATCGTCCGCCTCGTGCCCCCCGTTCGCTGGATCATCGTTGGCCGCTTCCGCACCCGCTCCGATGCTGACGGCCACCTGAAGCTGCTGCGCCAGCGCATTCCCCACGTGCGCTTTGAACTCGTCTTTGATTTAGCAAAGGTGGTTTAGCGCTAATCTTTGACAGGCACGAAGAACTTCCGTTGTCTGTTCCGCAGCTTCCCTTGATGGGCACGGGGCGTACCCCTTTGCCCATCCTACGTACTATCGTTTGGGCTGAGCGATCGCGCCTTGTCATTTCATCTAATCTGTGTGAGGCAGTTGAGTTTAAGGGCGTTGCTGATTTCTAGAATGAATCAGATTTTCAAGGGCCTAGCGCTCCTGCGTTCCATCAATTCGTTCATCTCTCTTTTCAGCAACGCCTGTTTTCTTTAATCCTGTTGAGCTTATTGATAGAAATTAAAGCCATGCCTGCTCAACTTCAGCTGGCGGCTGTGGCTTGCTGAAGTAATATCCCTGCGCATACTCAATGCCGAAGCTTCTGAGCATCTCCATCTGCTCAGCAGTCTCAACTCCTTCAGCTACTACCTCTAAATTGAGGGCATGGGCGAGGGCCGCAACCAGCTGACAAATTTCTGGCATGGCCTCAGCACCTGAGATAAAAGAGCGGTCAATTTTGATGGCGTCAAAGACCCGCCACTGCAAACAACACAGCGTATTGCGACCTGTACCAAAGTCGTCTAAGGACAAGCGGCCACCTAATTCTTTAATTTGACTGGCAGCTGCTCGAATCTCGCCGATAGCGATGTCAGCCATCGAGGTTTCTGTAATCTCAAAGAAGATGAAGCCAGAACTAACACAATCCTGCTGGAGCACCTCTTTGAGAGCTGAAAGGAAGGCAGAGTGTCCTAAGTCATCGGTGCACAGATTGATTCCCATCTTGATTGGACGCTCTAAAGAACTCCATTTGGCTGCCTGGGCATAAGCCTTGCGCAGAACATAACGAGAAATGACATGGATCAAGCCAGAGCGCTCAGCTAGGGGAATAAAGAAATCGGGGTATAGACAGCCATGTTCAGGATGATGCCAGCGCAGCAGGGCCTCAAAGCCGACAATGGGCATGTTGGCTTGCTGCAAATCTACAATCGGCTGATAGTAGAGTACAAGTTGCTCCTCATCGATAGCTTGTCTCAGCGCCTGCTCCCAGTAATCCCGCTCGCGTATCCGAGAGAGAATAGCCTCATCAAACTGCATCACCGCAGGCATAGCGAGATTCTGCTTACGCGCTTGCTTCGCTTCGTACATAGCCGCATCTGCGCATCGAACAGCCCTTTCAGCTGAAGCACACTTCTCAACAGGTGCATAAACGCCCACAGAAGCTCCGAGCAGATATTCTTTGATGCCAATTTGAAGGGGCTGTTCGATGGCAGAAACGATACGTTGAGCAGTTGCGTTGGCAACTGAAGTACCATCATCCAAGATACGGTTCAGCAAAATGACAAACTCATCACCGCCCCATCTGATGACCTGGTCTTCAGGCCGCACAGTTGCCTGTATGCGCTGAGTCACCTCAACTAAGACAGCATCGCCAACTTTGTGGCCTGCTCTGTCATTGATGGCTTTGAACTTGTCAAGATCAATGAATAAAACGGCATCACAGCTATCTGTTTCGATGTCGTCTAGAGCACTACGGTTCAAAGCCCCAGTCAAAGGGTCAAGGTTAGCCTGCTGTCGCAACTGGGCTTCAAGTCGCTTGTAGTCGGAGATTTCGGTAAAGGAAACGACAAAGCCATCGTTGAGCTTAGAGGCACGGTTGCGAAACCAACGATTTTGATATTCTGCGCCTGCATACTCAAACTCATCTTCGATGGGGATACCTGTCTCAGTCACCCGACAATACGCCTCGAACAAGCCGTTATCTCGATGAGACGGGACTATCTCTAGCAAGCGCTCTCCGACTAAATCATCCCGTCCCACTAACGCAACGGCAGCAGAATTGAGCAGCGTGTAGCGAAAATCGACAATCTGATTGTCAGTATCACGAATGGCTTCAAAAACCATGAGGCCATCTAAGTCAGTTTCAAGGACAGTTTGCAATAGTTGGCGTTGTGATTCTGCCTGATCGAGTTCTGCAATGACATCTTCAGCTCGCAACTGAGCCACTTGCACTGCCCAAACAGCTCCCCAGGAGACAATAGCAATAGCCAGCTTGAGAGTGCCTTCACTCCAATAGTTAGAATGCCAGACATTCCAGGCGCTTAAGGCATGGCCCAGACCACAAAAGAGGATGAAGCCGTATGTAATGAGACGATACTTGCCTAACCAAGGCTGAGGATATTTTCTTAGAAAGACTGTGAGTTGAGCTGTGATAGCGAAGTAGGAAAGAGCGATAGCAAGGTCGGTGCTGACATGCAATGACGTTAGCCACGGATCCCAGAAGTAGCAGGAGCCGTGAGGCATAAGGGCGAAAGTCATAGATTCAGGGGGCTAATCTAGGTTTTTGTTAGAATCTTCCCAAAAACGAGCTTTTTTCCGAAGTCTTTCAACAGTATCAGCCATTTGCCGTAGAGGCTCTGCGACATTTAGCGGACAGACATGCGATCGCGCCCCGTCATTTCATCTAGTCTGCATGAGGCAGCTGAGTTTAGAGATTAGCCTGAATTCAATCAAGAATTATTCCCTACCGAAATAGCGACTTAATATCCCGCCAGAGGGGAAGCTGCACCGAGCGGCTCTGAGGCTGGGTCAGCAGGCCATAGCTAGGGCTAAGCAGCAGCGCCAAGAAAAACAGGCTAGAGGCCACGATCACGATCGCTGGCCCCGAAGGTAAATTGACGTAATAGCTCAGGTATAGACCGCTGACGCTAGAGACGACCCCAATCGCTGAGCCTAAAAACATGACCTGATGCAGTCTCGGCACCAGCAGATAGGCCGCTGCGCTAGGCGTAATCAGCAGCGACAGCACCAGCACCACCCCCACTGATTTCAAACTCGCTACAATTGTCAGGGCAATCAGCACCATCAGCCCAGAGTTGAGCAAGCTCACAGGTAGCCCTGCCGCCTGCGCCCCCAGCCGATCAAAACTGTAAAACAGCAGCTCTTTGTAAAACAAAAAGACGCACAGCAGCACCAGCGCCACAATCAGGGCCGTATCCCGCACATCTCCTAGCGTCACCCCCAGAATATTGCCAAACAGGAAGTGATTGAGGTCAATCTTGTTGTCTTTCTGAATCAGGGTGATTAGGATAATGCCGCTGGCAAAAAAGGCCGAAAACACAATGCCCATTGCCGCATCTTCTTTAACGGGCGATCGCGTATGAATTAGCGAAATCACAACGGTACTGATTACCCCGGCCACAAACGCCCCGACGTAAATGTTAGTGCCTAGCATAAAGGCGATCGCCAATCCTGGCAGCAGCGAATGGCTAATGGCATCTCCCAGCAGCGCTAGCCGCTGCACCATCAGATAGCTGCCCACCACTGAGCAAATTATCCCCACCAGCACTGCAACCACGAGCGATCGCTGCATGAAGGCGTACTGCAATGGCTCAGTCAAAGGCGCAATCCAATCCATAGGCTTCGCTTACTGTCTCAACTCTTGGCTCTTGGTAGGCAATGCCTACCCTACTGACGCGACCGGCCCTTGCCGAGGTTGGGTTTTGCTAGGCTCAACGACCAACCTACAAAAGCTCCAAATTTAGCTGTGCCGCGCCACTACGGCAAATCTACGCGGCCTGCGAGAAGAACTGCACCTGTCCGCCATAGGCTTTCATCATATTTTCAGTCGTGAATACCTGCTGGCGCGGACCGTAGGCAATTAGCTCTCGGTTGAGTAGTAAAAGCTGGTCGAAATGGGTAATGGATTCGCCTAGATCGTGATTGACCACCATCACGATCTTGCCTTCGCTAGCTAATTCACCAAAGATGCGGAACAAAATAGTTTCGGTCTTCTGATCCACACCCACAAACGGTTCATCAAAGAAAAACAGATCGGCCTGCTGGGCCAAAGCGCGGGCTAGGAACACCCGCTGCTGCTGACCGCCAGACAAAGCGCCAATCCGGCGATTGCGGAATTCACTCATTCCCACCCGCTCTAAGGCTTCAGTCGCAATCCGGCGACTTGGCACCGAAAAGCGATTGAACCAGCCGGACTGCTTCACCCGGCCCATCAGCACCACATCCCACACCGTTGCCGGAAAGGTCCAGTCAATCTGCGATCGCTGAGGCACATAGGCCGTTTGCGCTAGCTGATCCACTAGCAGGCGATCGCCATAATGCACCGTCCCCATTACCACCGGAATCAGACCCAGCATGGCCTTCACCAGCGTACTTTTCCCCGCTCCATTCGGCCCAAAAATGCCAACCAGCTGACCGGGCTGCACTGAAAAATTAATATTGCGCAGGGCTTGCAAACTGCGGTAGTTAACGCTGAGGTGATCAACAGCGATCGCGGCGCTATCGGCCATGAGGTAAATCTCCAGAATGCTCTCAACAGGGATGCCATAGACGGCACCATTAAATAGCGATCGCAATTATGAAACGATCATGAAAAGTATTGTACTCTAAAAAAATGAAAAGATTATGAAAGCGAGTTACAGTTCATGCGAGCATTCACTCATTGGGTCGCGGCTGGTTTAATAGCCAGCCTCATTGGTCTAGGCGGCTGCCAGTCATCAGGGGAAGAGTCAGCCGATGATCGGCCCGACGTCGTCTCCACCAGCACCATGATTACCGACTGGACGGCCCGGATTGGCGCTGATGAAATTGATTTAGTCGGCATTTTGGAGCCGGGGGCCGATCCCCATATCTACGAGCCTGTGCCAGCAGACAGCATCGCCTTTGAAGAGGCGGAGCTGATTCTCTATAACGGCTACAACCTAGAGCCAAACTTGATCAAGATTATGAATGCCGCCGGCATTGGGGCTAGAAAGGTTGCAGTAGGTGAAGTGGTCACACCGCTAGATTTTGACTACCAGGGCCGCACTGTCCCCGATCCGCATGTTTGGGGCAGCGCCGCTAATGTAGTTCAAATGGTGGAGATTATTCGAGACGAGCTGATTCAGCTTTCCCCGGCAGACGAAGCCATCTTTACTGAAAATGCTGCCGCTCTGATTGCCGAACTGCAGCAGCTCGACCAGTGGATCACGGCTCAGATCCAAACCATTCCCGCCGCTCAGCGCCAGCTCATTACGACCCACGATGCCTTTCAGTATTACACCGATGCCTACGGCCTAGAAGTAGCAGGCACCCTAATTGGCATCAGCACCGAAGAACAGCCCAGCGCCCGCACCGTGCAGCAGCTCGCAGAGTCTATTAGGCAGCAGGGCGTGCCTGCCATCTTTGCTGAAACTACTATCAACCCTCAGCTCATCACTACGGTCGCCGCCGAAGCCGGGGTCAAACTAGCCCCCACCGAACTCTATTCCGACTCCATTGGCGCTCCCGGCAGCGACGGTGACACCTACATCAAAATGATGGTGTCTAACACGCGGGCGATCGTGGAAAATCTGGGTGGGACTTACAGCCCGTTTTCAGCCACCTCACCCTAGGCGCGGATATGCTCGTAAACGCCTACATACTGCTTGGCAGGGTTATGCCAGGTATAGTCATACGCCATGCCCTGCAGCGCTAGCTGGCGGAAAAGCTCGGGGTTTTGGTCGTAGAGATCTAGGGAGCGGCCTAAGCCTGACTCTAGCGCCGTGTAGTCAGACTCATAGAACACAAAGCCGTTGCGTTCTGCCTGGGCGTGATTTTGGTCGTAGTCCCAGTCAAAGACGGTATTGATCAGACCTCCCACACCCCGTACAACAGGCACTGTGCCGTACTGCAGACCAATCATCTGGGTCAGACCGCAAGGCTCGTAGTTGCTGGGCACCACAATGATGTCAGCTGCTGCGTAGATTAGGTGGGCCAGTTCTTCGTTGAAGCTTAGCTCCAAGTGGCAGTCTGGATTTTCGTTGAGGAAGTTCTTTTCGTGCCAGAACCAATCGTTGATGCCCGGTTCTGTAGCCGATCCCAGCAGCACAAACTGCGCTTCTCGTTTCAGAGCGTAGTACAGGGCGTGATGGACTAAGTGCACCCCTTTTTGCTGATCTAACCGACCGATAAAGGCAATTAGGGGCTTGTCAGCCTCTTTCATCAGCAACTGTTCCCGCAATGCCTTCTTATTGAGAATTTTGTCTTCAAAGCTGTCTTGATCGTAGTGGAAGGGGGTATAGCGATCGCTGTCGGGGTTCCAAATCGTATCGTCAATGCCGTTGAGAATGCCGCCAAACTTGTAGTGATGGGCATCAAGCGTGGGCTGTAAGCCGCAGCCAATAGGGCTAAAGCGAGCTTCCCAGGCGTGATGCGGCGAGACGGTGTTGACGTGATTGGAGTAGACAATGCCTCCTTTCATGAAGTTGATGGCATCGTGATTGTTGTCCCGCAGCTTGTCTAAGCGGTAGTAATAGTCGTCGCGGTTAAGTCCTGTTGCCCGCAGCACCTCCGGCCCGCAAACGCCCTGATGCTTAAAGTTGTGAATGGTATAGCACACCCGCTGGTCGCCCATGCCGTGCCAGCCGTACATCTCAAACAGCATCACCGGAACGAGGCCCGTCTGCCAGTCGTGGCAGTGAATAATATCCGGGCGCTTGTTAGAGCGCAGCAAAAACTCCAGCGCGGCCTTGCTGAAGAAGGCAAAGCGCATCGGGTCATCTGGTGCGCCGTAGTAAATGCCTCGGTCGAAGAAATTGTCGCCAGAATGGGGCTGAATAAAGAAGCACAGCCGCCCATGTACCCAGCCGCAGAAGACCGAGCAGTGAATCGCGCCGCCATACCAGGGCACCGATAGATCGCGGTAAGCGTCATGCATGCCCCAAACATGGTCGTAGCGCATGTTGTCGTACATCGGCAGAATCAGCTCGACGCAGTGGCCCTGACTGTCTAGCTCGCGGCTAAGGCCGTAAACCACATCGCCTAACCCCCCGGCTTTAATCACCGGGGCACATTCGGAGGCAATCTGCACAATGTACATGGCTTCTCCCTGCTTAATATAAGTTCACTTATTATGTCTACATTCAAATAGAGGACTGGACATCTGACAAGAGCAGGGTATTGCGATCGCGGTTAGAAAAACTTATGACGCGATCGCAATACCGATCCCGCCTGACTAGAGCGCTTGAGAAAAGCCCAGTGCCGCTTTGACTTTAGTTAAGGTTTCCTGGGCGATCGCCTCGGCTTTTTCTTTACCCTGACGCAGCGTTGTTTCTAGATAAGCGCGATCGCTCATCAGCTCGTGGTACCTGTCCTGGATTGGCTTCAGCGCCTCCACTGCCGTCTCGGCCAGCAGCGGCTTGAACTGGCCCCAGCCCATGTCGGCGCATTCGGCGGCGACTGCCGCCTTAGTCTGATTTGATAGCAGCGTGTACAGCCCTAGCAGGTTGTGGCACTCAGGCCGCTCCGGGTTGTCAAACTCTAGGCCGCGACTGGGATCGGTCTTAGCCCGCTTAATTTTTTTAGTTATGAGCGCTGGCGGATCCAGTAGGTCAATGCGGCTCATCTCCGATGGATCTGACTTAGACATTTTCTTAGTGCCGTCGGTCAGGCTCATGACCCTAGCCCCCTCAGCTCGAATCTTGGGCTCTGGAATCTTGAGAATCGGAGCCTCTTCGCGGCCAAACTGGTAGTTGAGGCGAGCGGCAATGTCGCGGGTCAACTCTAAGTGCTGCTTTTGATCTTCACCCACGGGCACTAAGTCCGGCTCGTAGAGCAAAATATCTGCGGCCTGAAGCACCGGGTAGTCTAGTAGGCCAATGCTGACGTTTTCTCCCTGCTTGACCGCTTTTTCCTTAAACTGAATCATCCGCTCTAGCCAGTTGAGCGGCGTGATGCAGTTGAACAGCCAGGCCAGCTCGCTGTGGGCAGAGATGTGGGACTGGACAAAGATTGTGGCCTGCTGCGGGTCAATGCCGCAGGCAATGTAGGTGGCAGCCACCTGGTAGGTATTTTCGGCCAGCTTTTGCGGGTCGTGGGGGACGGTGATGGCGTGCAGATCGGCCATGAACAGAAAGCTGTCATAGGTCTGCTGCAGCTCCACCCAGTTACGAATTGCGCCGAGATAGTTGCCGAGATGAAGCTGCCCTGTCGGTTGAATGCCGGAGAGGATGCGCTGTTTACCCATAACAGTCCAGTAGCCCTTGAGTCTGCATGTTATTTTAGAGTTTTGTAAACCTGCTCAGCTGTTTTAGGCAGTTGCGTCAGCGTCGAGCCAGTGATTAGAAAATATGATTGGGTAAATTACCGTATGCTGAAAGCCTTAATCGGCAAGCACTTTAAGCCCTGTATGGGTAATATCACCACTAATTTTGTTCAAATATGGCTTTGCGCGATCGCTGAAATCGCTGTATAAACTCTGTGAAGATTCTATAAGAATTTGCCTCCACTTAAAAATCTGATTTTTTTGTTGTTACGCGTTTAGGATACGAAATTATGAATCACGCCACTGTTCAAGCCCCCGCCGATGCCCTGAGAGAAGCGATCGCGCTTGCGAAAGATCCCGCTAATGGCCAGCAGGCCCAGGCCCAGTTTCAGGTGGCCTATGAGCAGCTAGCCGCTAGCCAGCCGGAAGCTGCCGAGCTAATGCAGATGATGTGGAAAGAATATGTTTCAACCCAGCGATCGGCTACTTTCTGGCAGGAAATGTGCCAGGTAGAAAAGCACCTGTCCGAGCGCATTAGCGAAAATCACATTCAGCTTAAGCAAAACTACCTGCGTCTGATTCGAGAGCAGTAGTCTCTAGCCTCATGCCGAAGTTAGCCCAGGCAGTTGAGGCTGTCTGGGCTATAGCTTGTCAGCAGCGTCCCTCAGCGGGGCATACAGAACGAGCGATCGCCCGTCAAAATAGAAAGTACCGCTGCGCCATTGGCAGCACTTCAGCCGGTTCGCAGGTCAGCAGCTCGCCATCTGCCCGCACCTCATAGGTTTCTGGATCAACTTCCATGTGGGGCAGTGCTGCATTGAGCTTCATGTCGGCCTTGCTGAGATTGCGACAGTTTGACACCGCTACCGCTGGCTTAGAAAGGCCAATGTCTGCCGCGACCCCTGCCTCAGCCGCCGCCTGGGACACAAAGCTGAGAGAAGTCGCCGCGATCGCGCCGCCATAGCTGCCAAACATAGGTCGCATGTGGACTGGCTGGGGGGTAGGGATACTGGCATTCGGGTCGCCCATCTGGGCCCAAGCGATCACGCCGCCTTTAATCACAATTTCTGGCTTAACGCCAAAAAAGGCAGGTTTCCACAGGCAGATATCCGCTAGCTTGCCGGCTTCCAGAGAGCCAACATAATCAGCAATGCCGTGGGTAATCGCCGGGTTAATCGTGTACTTAGCGATGTAGCGCTTGGCCCGGTGGTTGTCATTGCGATCGCTGTCTGCCGCCAGTGGCCCCCGCTGCACCTTCATTTTGTGAGCCGTCTGCCAGGTGCGAATGATCACTTCTCCGACTCGGCCCATGGCCTGCGAGTCGGAGGCAATCATGCTGAAGGCACCCAGATCGTGCAGGATATCTTCAGCGGCGATGGTTTCGCGGCGGATGCGAGATTCAGCAAAGGCAACATCTTCTGGAATGCTGGGGCTGAGATGGTGGCAGACCATCAGCATATCCAGGTGTTCATCTAGGGTGTTGCGGGTATAGGGCCGGGTGGGATTGGTCGAGGAGGGCAGCACGTTGGCTTCGCCGCAAACCTTAATAATGTCCGGGGCGTGACCACCGCCTGCGCCCTCGGTGTGATAGGTGTGAATCACCCGGTTTTTGAAAGCGGCGATGGTGTTTTCTACAAAGCCTGCTTCGTTTAGGGTGTCCGTGTGAATGGCTACCTGCACGTCAAACTCATCCGCTACGCTGAGACAGGTATCGATCGCCGCTGGCGTAGTGCCCCAGTCTTCATGCAGCTTGAGGCCCATCGCCCCGGCCCGTACCTGCTCGGCTAGCCCTTCTGGCTTGGCGCTGTTGCCCTTGCCCAAAAAGCCTAAATTCATCGGAAAAGCATCCGCCGCCTGCAGCATCCGCCAAATATTCCAAGCGCCGGGGGTGCAGGTGGTGGCGTTCGTGCCCGTGGCTGGCCCGGTGCCGCCGCCCAGCATGGTGGTGACGCCAGAGGCGATCGCCGTCTCGATTTGCTGCGGGCAAATCAGGTGAATGTGGGAATCAATGCCCCCCGCCGTCACAATCATGCCCTCGCCAGCGACCACCTCAGTTGCTGGCCCAATAATGATGTCAACGTTGTCTTGAATGTAAGGGTTGCCGGCCTTACCAATCTGCTCAATTTTGCCGTCTTTGATGCCAATATCGGCTTTGACAATGCCCCACCAGTCCAGAATCAGCGCATTGGTAATCACCATATCTACCGCGCCGTCCGCCCGGGTAATCGGCGACTGGCCCATCCCGTCCCGGATCACCTTGCCGCCGCCAAACTTAACCTCATCACCGTAAGGGGTATAGTCCTGCTCAACTTCAATAATTAGCTCGGTATCGGCTAAGCGAATGCGATCGCCTACAGTTGGCCCAAACGTCTCCGCATAGGCGCGGCGATCCATGCGATAACTCATGCAGCACTCCTTCGAGGATAAGCTAGCCGCCACTACTCTAGAGCAAGCTTTTGCCGCTCATAGTCACACGGCGTACATTCCGCCCCATTCTACGCCCAATTGCCTACCTCTCGGCTAATCGTGCAGCTTCTTAAGACCCAAAACGCCCTGTTGGGCACCCGATCCCGTCAGCAACTCCTCCTCTCGCTCAACACCTCTGGCCCCATCACCTCCCCGTGTTGTCACCGCCTCTCCGCGTCCCCGGATGTCCTCTTGCTCCAGCTTCCCCTGCTCCAGCGGCACCTCAATCACAAACATGGCCCCTTGACCCGGCGCGGAAACACAGCGCAGCTCACCCCCATGCTGATCGACGGCAATCTGATAGCTAATTGAAAGCCCCAATCCGGTGCCTTTGCCAATTTCCTTCGTCGTGAAAAACGGATCAAATAGCTTTTGCTGGGCTGCAAGCGGCACGCCCGGCCCGTTATCGGCGATATAGACAGCCACGCGGCGATCGCCCGTCAGCTGAGTCCGAATCCGAATCGTTGGCTGTTTTGCCAATTCCAGGGCAGTCGCCGCTGTAAGCCGAATTTCTTCTAGCGCATCAATAGCGTTGGAAACCAGATTCATAAATACCTGGTTGAGCTGACTGGGATAGCACTCGACTAGAGGCAGATCTCCATATTCTTTAATCACTTCAACCGCTCGCTGAGAACCATTGGCTTTGAAGCGATTTTGCAAAATCATTAGCGTGCTGTCTAGCCCCTCATGAATGTTGACCCACTTAAGTTCGGCTTCGCTGTGGTGAGAGAAAGTTTTCAGCGATCGGACAATTTCGCAGATCCGGCCAGCCCCCACGTCCATCGAAGTAATTAGCTTCGGAAAGTCTTCCGCAATGAAGTCTAAATTAATGTCCTCAATGGCAGCCTGTAAATCTGCAGGCGGCGTCGGCAGCACTTGCTGATAGCGTTCGATCAGCGCTATCAGGTCAGCCGCGTGGGAGCGAGCATGTTTCAAGTTGCCATAGATAAAGCTGACCGGGTTGTTGATTTCATGGGCAATCCCCGCTACTAGCTGCCCTAAACTTGACATTTTCTCCTGCTGAATTAGGTGGGTCTGCGTTAGCTGTAGCTGCTTCAGCGTTTGCTGCAGCTCATTAGAGCGCTCCCGCTCCCGCGCTTCTGATTGGCGCAGAGCCGCTTCTACTGCCAGCCGTTCCTGAATCTCCTGCTGGAGCTGCTGGTTTTGCTCTTTCAGCCGCGCAGACTTGTCCAAGAGCTGCTGCTGAAGCTGTTGGAGCTGTACCTGATGGTTTACCCGCGCTAAGACCTCTTCGATGTGAAACGGTTTGGTGATGTAGTCAGCCCCGCCAATCTCAAAGGCTTTAAGCTTGTTTTCGGTATCACTCAGCGCGCTGAGAAAGATGACCGGAATGTGGCGCGTCCTGGGCATCGACTTGATTTGCTGACAGACCTCAAAGCCATCCATCTCCGGCATCATGATGTCTAGCAAAATTAGATCGGGCAGCACATCAATGGCTCGCAGCGCCATTTTGCCAGAGAGGACGCCTCTGACGGAGTACCCATGAGCCTTGAGAGCTTTAGACAGCAGCTTGACGTTGTTGGACTTGTCATCTACAACCAGAATATTGGCTGCAGTCCCTGAATCATCGAGTGGCATGAGAGAGGTTGGCGTTTCCATAAGGAGGGAAGATTTTAAATTAGCTTATCCATCGAATAGCTAGAAACCGGGGCAATTAGAACTCTCGTTGCTTCTAGAATAGCCTCGTAAGCAAAACGCTCATCTAGTGCCTTGAGCGCTGAAATCAGGGCCTTCTCAGCCACCGGAATTTGACCAATCAGCTCTGCGATCGCGTTGCTATCTGCTAGCCCTGCAGCCTGATGCAGTTTCTCTATCCATGCCATCGGCATCTGTCGCAACCGCTTGGGAACTAGTTCAGGGATAGCATCCGGCGACATTGCCAGGGCATCTGTCTGAGGTAGCGTTTGGTAGAGATAGCGGATATTCAGATACTCACTCATCTTTTCTAGAATCACCTGACGCTTAAACGGCTTATGCAAAACGTCATCACACCCTGCTTGCAAAATTTCTGCTTGGCTTCCCGCAAAGGCACTGGCCGTCAGCGCAATAATCTTCGTCGAGGCCGCCTCCGCTGCTCCCTCTAGCTGCCGGATCCGCCGAGTCGCTTCATAGCCGTCCATCACGGGCATCCGCATGTCCATCCAAATTAGGTGAGGTCGCCAGCTCTGCCAAACGGCAACCGCCTCCTCACCATTGCCGACTTCGCGCGGCTGTAGGCCCACATTTTTGAGCAACTGAGTCAGCAGGAGTCGGCTCAGGCGATCGTCTTCCACCACTAGAATGCGGTAGGGCTGCTGATTGGGGGCAAGCTTCACTGCAACTGGCTGAGACGGCATAGCAGGCGCAGACGTTGACTGGGACATGGCTGACTCCGCTTGAATGTAGAAACAAAAGGTTGTGCCTTCGCCCAATCGACTGCGGACGTAAATTTCTCCAGCCAGCAGCTCAACAAAGTATTTGCAGATAGTCAGGCCCAAACCTGTTCCTTCTGTAGCCTGCCGACCACATTGACCCTGCTTGAAGGCGTCAAACAGATGAGGAATGTCCGGGGATGCAATGCCTACCCCTGTATCACTCACTTCAAACCAAAGCTTTTGCTGCTGGGGAGTAGTCTGAAGATCCGGCGCTTCGGCCCAGGCCCGTAGCGTAATTTGTCCCTGTTCCGTAAACTTGACGGCATTGCTGAGCAGATTTAGCAAGATTTGGCGCAGCTTACGCTGGTCAGTGCTAATCCGGCGGGGCAGACTGGGTGATTGCTCTAAAACCAGCCTGAGTCCTGCGGCTTCTGCTTTGAGCTGCAGCATTTTTTCGAGCGTTTCTAGCAAATTGAGCAGGTCAAAGTGGGCCACAGTGATATTGGCCTTGCCAGCCTCAATCTTGGCCATATCTAGCACATCGTTGATTAGATCTAGCAGATGGCTACCGCTAGCATTGATAATATCAAGCTGCGATCGCTGTTCAGCTGTCAGCGACAGATCCTGGCCCATGAGCTGGGTAAATCCCAAAATTGCATTTAGGGGTGTACGTAGTTCATGGCTCATATGAGCGAGAAACTGCGACTTTGACTGGTTAGCCACTTCAGCCTTGATTTGCGCCTGCTTAGTGGTTTCAATCTGCACCTGAATCTGCGACGCCATTGACAGAAAGGTAGTGCCCAGTCGGCCAATTTCATCATCTCCCTGGGGCAGTTTAGATTGCTTCACCGCATGACCGGCGGCGACCTCGCGCATACCCTCTGCTAGCTGCTGCAGCCGACTAATGAGCTGATGAGCGCTTTGCACCTGATAGACAACGAACCCCAGCAAAACTGAAAAAGCTAGGCTAAAAACCGTAATTGCCTGCAGCTTGGAAACCTGCTGTTGCCGAATTAGGTGATTAGCCGTTTCTTCAAGGAGATAGTTTACAACCTGCTGATTTTGCACCAGACTGGGCAGGATTTGATCAAACTGCAGGGCGCTATCTGAGATTGTCAGCTCTAGCTCAACCGTATCGCTGATGAGCCGTTCTAGCAGGTCATAGTAGCGAGCCGTATTTGCTAGCAGACTTTGCTGAGTTTCTGGCGGCAGCGGCTTCTCTCGGATCGCTGTTTGCAGACTGGCAGCCTGAGCTAAAAGCTGCTCAGCCAGCTTCATGTTGAGGCTGGCGCTAAAGTCTTGAGTGTAGAGCTGCAGCTGGGTGAACTTCAGCATGAGCTGCTGATCGGCCACAGCAGTCAGATCCGCCTGGATCTGCTGTTGCAAAGCGGCCAGTTCGTTGAGCAGTCCGGCTTCATCGCCTAATCCCATACGCTGTAGGATTGTCAGCGTCAGCATGACGGCGTTTTCGTATTGCTGCAGGTTTTTTAGCAGCACTGTCGTGTTGTCTACAAGAGCCGTATCTTCACTGGTTTCAATCAGGTGCCGGGCTAGGAATCGAACTAGCTGTAAGCGCTGCTGAAAGGAATCAAATGCAGCAAGCTGGTGCTGCCGGACAATGCCGGACTCTTCTTCTAGACGCGCCGTCAGCAGCTCACGCTCTAGCCGCGAAAATTGCTGTTGAACATCGAGTAGCTCAGCCTGCTGGGCTAAAATTTTGTTGGTTCTGGCTTTACCGCGAAAATCCAAGA
Organism: Sphaerothrix gracilis Ecp01; assembly: GCF_030405905.1. Taxonomy (NCBI): domain Bacteria; kingdom Bacillati; phylum Cyanobacteriota; class Cyanophyceae; order Nodosilineales; family Nodosilineaceae; genus Sphaerothrix; species Sphaerothrix gracilis. The sequence goes on along the minus strand of NZ_JASATW010000008.1, from coordinate 8,361 downwards.
GCGCCAGCGCCGCTGTCAGGCTGAGGGCGACAACAGCCAGTAGAGAGAACTGGCGGGCGAGTTTAAGTCTTTTTCGCCTCATTGGCGCGATCGCCTCCACATAGTCCAGACAACAGAAAACGGCTGCTTAAGCGCTAACGGTGTGCAGTCTGGAAAAACTATCACTGTTTAGCCAAGCTGCTCTAGTTCTGCAGGAGTTTTATCTCGGATACGGGGCCAGTTGCTGTTTACCTTTGCGAGATTACCACTTTCATCTTGTAAAAACTTGTCTTTAACCTCCGGATTTAGAAAGACATAGAGCTGCCCGTCGTGAAGCAGCCAGGTATTAGGATCGCCGTCAAACTTTTTAGCGAGTACCACGCCAAAGGTGCAGTAGCCACCGTTAGCAGGGGCATAATCGGCGGGGGCGCTGGCAAATAAATTACGATTTTCGGCGCTGGTAAACTGCCAGACAGCACCTTCCCACTCAAAGGTGAATTCGGCTGATCCCATCACTGCCGTATTTTCAACGAAGTAGGCCACCGGATCATAGCCTCGCAAAGCCCGTCCCTGTTCGTCGAGATTGAGGTGAGGCAAGGGGGCGGTTTGAGTCAGCGTTGCGGCTAAGTTAGCTTTAGTTTCTGAGGGTATGGCTGGCGATGTAGAATTCACAGCTGACTGGCGGGTGCAGCTTGCAGCCATAATGATTAAAGCGCCTACTGTGAGGGCTGGGAAAAAACGCAGTTTCATTTTGCTTTTCTACTGAAATGAAAGCGACAAAAACTTAAGTTCAAACTGACCTGAATATTTCAACTGGTAGACTGAAATACTTACTTAAAACTATCCGAAACTGGCACTGATCCGGTAGAAGCGGCCAAATGGGTGGGGCATCGACAGCATAGCTAATAGCGGCCAAGCACAATTACCTGAGCTTAATAAGCCAGTTAAAAATTACGCAGTTCAGAGTTCAAAACAGCAGTAGGAGGGATAAGATCTCTCCTGCCCGCCCTGGATCAGGGGGTGGCGACAGCCGGGGGGATCTGACGAGCCGTTAAAACCTCGTCAAGTGCGTAATTCTGCCAGTTTCTAGCAACCGCTTCATCAGCTCACAATGCCAATGGTCATCTATCAGGAATACGTTTGCCCACCATCTTAGAAGAGTCTTGCCTGAGATTTCCTTTCTCGGACAGGGCTATATAGAAGATTTACCTAGCTAATCGGTTCGGTGAATTTTTCATGCCTATCGCCAGCTATCAGGCAACATCCTAACAGCCCTTAGGCGGATACCAAACGCGAGGTCCCTGATCGGGCAGGCGCCATCGCATCCAGCCCTCCTGCGTCCGCGCCCCCGGCAGAAAGTCGCAGCCGTTGACGGGCTGCGTCACGCGCACTTGCATCCAGTCGCCTTCAAACAGTAAAGGAACGATGAAGCTATCATTACCCACGGAACTCACGAGCGGCTGGCTGGTGTCGGGCTGCGATCGCAGCGCATAGGCAGCCCCCTGATTGCGGAAATAGACCCAGCCCACCTCTAAAAATCGATCTTCCCATAGCTCCACCGTCAGCTCAATATCCCCCAGACTGAGATGAGAGCTGTGGGCCCACACGGTGCCCGCGCTGCTGTACTGAAAGCGGAACCAGCCGTCAGGGCGCATCTCGACCACCGGAAAAGAAAAGAGGTCGTAGAAGGTTTGCAGCATGGTAAAAGAAGCATCTCGACCAATGGCAATCGGCTCATAGCCGTTAGGCACCAGCCAGCCATTGACAATCCAGCCCCAGTGCCGGCCTTCGGGAGATTCGTAGAGCGGAATGGCCACTTCACTCAGCCAGCCCGCCCCCCGCAGCGGACTTTCAATCCACTCGCTGGTTTCAAAAAACTCTAAATTGCGGGGACGCAGGTGACCAACGCCTATATCCTGCTCCGGTTCTGGATGAAGCCCCACAATCCCGGACGATTCTGGCCGAAAAACATTGGGCAGAGCATCGGGTAGGGGTGGCACCGCCGGCGGTAAAGAAGCTGCCTGGGCGATCGCGCAGGCAGAAGTTGGTTCAGCCTTAGCCGCCTGACAGCCCCCTGCTGGCGCTGCTACACCTGCAGCGCTAATCGGTATGAGTGAGCCAGCAGCCAGCGTTACCGATAGCGTCAGGCTTCCAAGCTGTCTGAGGGCTTCTTCCCAACGGTCTAATTGCAAAAACATGGAACGGCAAGCCTTAAAAAGTAAAAAGACGTTTGGTTGTGTATGTATCACCTAACACTTTTATTCATAGTAAATCGGGAGTATTCAGTGATTTTTGTAAAGCCTTTATATTTCCAGAGTTTGCCCATATTGGCACAAATCCAACAGGGGACAGCGATCGCATTGGGGGCGGCGGTAGTGACAGCACTGCTGGCCATGGAGCATCAGCACCTCATGATTGTCGTAAACCTGCTGGGCTGACCAGTGATCGGGCAGCTGCGCTTCTAAAACCTGATGGGACGGCCCCACCGCCAGCTGTTCAGGAATCAGACCTAGCCGCAAAGCCACCCGATGGTGATGGCTATCTACGGGCAGCGATCGCCGCCGCAGCGTGCTGAAGGCCAGCACTGCCGCACTGGTCTTAGGCCCAACGCCCGGTATAGATTCCAACCACTGCCGCGCGGTTGGCACGGGTAAATCAGCTAAAAAGTCTAACGACAGCGGTTCGCCCCGCTCTTGGGTAATGCGCTGGAGTACAGCCTGAAGGCGAGGCGCTTTTTGCTCCGGCCAGGTACAGGGGGCGATCGCCTGTTGAACTTGCTCAGTGGGGGCATCGCGTACAGCTTCCCAAGTGGGGAGTGCCTGTCGTAGCTGCCGGTAGGCTTGACCAGACTGGGCGTTACGGGTGCGGTGAGAGAGCAGCGCCGATATCAGTTCGCTCAGTGGATCTAAATTGTGAAAATAGGCAATGGGACAGCCATAAACCGCACAGAGTCGCTGATGCACCTGCACCAGCTTAGCGGTCTGCTGCTGATTGGCTAATAAGTCAAGCTGCAAGGGTCAGTTCTGCGCGGTAAACCTGCTTATAGCCTAACGAAAACAAGGAAAAGAACGGCGTTAGCATGAAGAATAAACGTTGACCTGACTATGCTGAAATCTCTATTGACTATCTTAGTTGCGATGTTATGGCTAATAGCCGCTCCCCTCGCCCTTGCCTCATCCGACTATCCGCCGCCGCCGTCCTACAGCAATGCCCTGCTGCAGGGACAAGACTTTTCTGGGCAGCAGCTCCGCACTGCCGAGTTTTCTAATGCCAACTTAGAATTTACCGACTTCAGCAATGCCGACATTCGCGGGGCGATTTTTAGCGGCTCTACCGCCACTGACACCAACTTTAAGGGAGCAGACTTAACCAATGCCATGCTCGATTTTGCCGCTTTTACCCGCGCCGACTTCACCGACGCAGTTTTAGTAGAAACGCTGTGGCTCCAGTCTTCATTTGACCAGATGACAATTGCGGGGGCTGACTTTAGCGACGCTATTTTAGACGGGGTACAGGTTAAAGAGCTGTGCGCGATCGCCAGCGGCACCAATCCTCAAACGGGCGTCACCACGCGGGATTCTCTGGGCTGCTAGGGGAAACAGCAGATTCTAAGAATCGTTACGGGTCACCAGCAAAAAGAGCGGATTGAGCTGTGATCAAGATATAGGCCGTGTTTACCCCAGGTGCTATCAGCCACCTCGCTACAGGCAGATCCCTGCTCAGTAACCTGTCTTTTACACTGTTTAAGCCGATTCAGATCGTAACTTAGCTCCTATGATGAAAAAGCTCATTTTCCTGACAATCGCCACTTTGGGTCTGGTCGGTCTACCAGGATGGGCCTTAGCCCAAACGGAAACGCCTGAGACCGCCCTCAATAGCTGTCAGATCGATCCCGCTAGCCCCAACGCGGTGCAGCAGCAGCGGGCCTTGATTGGCGCTAAGAATTTGGCGCGCCGCGCCGCTGAGCGAGCCAATGGCGGTTTACAAAACTACCGGGCTGAACCGGCCATGCACGGCTCAGTCATTGTCGATAGCTTTCCCTGTCAACAGCTTGGCCCAGAAACTTTTCGCTTTGTGTTTCGCGGCGGCAGTCCGCTCGAAGTTGCGAGCGGCGATTACTCGGTCGTGAGCGTCGTGCGGATCGAAAATGGCATCGGCAGCGCAGTCGATATTGATTTAGAGTTCAACGGTTCTTTTGCTGACTACCGCCAATATCGCGCCGTCAACCCTGAACAAGACCTGATTGTGTATCAGTAAAACACCTGGGCCAGCCCCCATATGCCATCTCCTTTCCCAGGGATGAATCCCTATCTAGAACATCCTGACTTTTGGTCTGAAGTTCACAGCCGCCTGATTGTGGCGATCGCAGACGCGATCGCCTTGCCGCTGCGGCCGCACTACTACGTCGCTGTAGAAAAGCGTACTTACACAGCAGAAGCAGATGACAGTGTTCTAGTAGGGATTCCAGACGTATCGGTATTCTCTAAACCGGACAGCCGCCCAGCAGAGACTACCCCGACAGCCACGCTGCCAGCAGCATCCCCGCTGACCGTGACTTTGCCAGCCGCTGCCGAGATCCAAGAGCGCTACCTAGAAATCCGGGAGGTTAAAACTGGGGCCGTGATCACGGTGCTGGAGCTGCTGTCACCCAAAAACAAACGACCTGGCGCAGGACGTGATGCCTATTTGAGCAAACGTCACCAAATCTTAGCCAGCTTGACTCATTTAGTCGAAATTGACCTGTTGCGAGCAGGTAAACCCATGCCCATTCAGGGCAGTCCATCCGCTAGTGATTTTCGGATTTTAATTAGCCGCAGCGACGATCGCCCGCAGGCAGATCTCTATGCGTCTAGCCTACGTGAGTCAATTCCTATTTTTCCGCTGCCGCTGAAGTCAGGGGACTCAGAACCATTGCTAAATCTCAATGACTGTCTCAACGGCGTTTATGAACGGGCCGGATTTGATTTGCGGATTGACTACAGCCAAGCAATTCAGCCTGCTGTGTCTGCCGGAGACGAGGCATGGGTAAACGACCTGAAGCAAAATATTTCTTTTGGCTAGCACATAATCCGCTGTGATTCAGTAAGGTGCAGGCATTGCTTGGCGATCGCGTTGGCTATGAGCCTCCATTTAAAAGCCAAGTAGGAGATTATAAAGACCTGTAGGCCAGAGGAAGCCGAAGTGATTTTAGGATGGTTGATCGGGATTGTTGGCGCTTTAGCTTTGGCCGTCCTGCTGGTGCTCTATTTTCGCGGCGCCTTCCGGCGGCAGCCGAGCTATACATTGCAGCACGTTCCTAGCCCTCAAGATCAGCACTTCATGGCTGCGATCGCCAGCCTATCTGACTCGATTGAGCTACCGGGGCAAATCACTCATTTTTGGTCTGACATTGCCACAGTTCAGGCCGAGCGGCTCAAGGCTATTCGCAGTGCCCGCCATTCCATTCAGTTTGAAACCTACATCATGACCCCCGGCAAGCGGGCTGATGACTTTGCCGCCGCCCTGATTGATCAGGCTCAAAAAGGGGTAAGGATTCAGCTCGTGATTGATAGCTTCGGCGCCCGATCGCTACCCCAGCGCTACTGGCAGAAGCTGCGGTCAGCCGGAATTGCCGTCCGCTTTTTCAACTCGTTTAGCTGGCGATCGCCCACCGATTTTTTGGCTCGCAACCACCGCAAGCTGCTGCTGATTGACCAGACGAAGGCTCTGGTCGGCGGGGCAGGCATTTCAGATATGTGGGATGGCGTCGAAAATGGCGAAAGCGAACCCTGGCTGGACACAGAGGTCAGCATTGTAGGCCCGGTGCTTACCCGACTACGGGGTATTTTTTTACAGCACTGGCTAGATTCTGGCGAGAACGCAGATTTAGCGATGGAGGACTGGCCAGCAGAGACGGCAGCCGAGGGTAAAACGCTGCTGATCACCGCAGGGGAAGACCCCAGCTATCGCGGCTCCTCTATTCGCGCCCTGATTCAGCTCTATGCGCTCTCCGCCCGGCAGCGGTTGTGGATTGCCAGTCCCTACCTGCTACCTGACAAAAACACCCGCCAAATTTTGATCAAAGCGGCGCGGCAGGGAACTGACGTGCGTATTTTGACGATGGGATCTCTTAGCGATAAGCCCTATGTTTACTACGCGTCTAGAGAGCTATACGGCGAGCTGCTGCAAAACGGCATCAAAATCTATGAATATCAGCCCAGCATGATGCACGGCAAGCTGATTTTAATTGATCAGGACTGGGTGAGCCTGGGCAGCGCCAACCTCGACCCGCGCAGTTTTTTCCATAACGATGAGTTAAACTTCTCCACCGCCCAGCCGCTGGTCATCCAGCAGCTAGAGCAGCTTTTTCTCCAGGCATTTACTAAAAGCCAGCTAATTGAGCTATCTACCTGGCGATCGCGCTCTTTCTGGAAAAAGCTCTATGGCCGCTGCAGCCTGCTGATCTACTGGCAGCTTTAGCCTTTCGAGGGCAAGGCTTAGCGATCGCTGTAGCGCTCTTCGGCCCAGGGTTCACCCCGGCGGTGATAGCCATTGCGCTCCCAGAAGCCGAGGGGCTGTTCTGCCAAAAACTCCAGGCCATTAATCCACTTGGCGCTTTTCCAGGCGTAGAGATGGGGCACCACTAGGCGCATAGGGCCACCGTGTTCAGCGGGTAGCAGCTGATCAAATAGGGTATGAGCAAAGAAGTTTTCTGGTCGAACAAAATCTTCTAGGGTCAGATTGGTGGTGTAGCCGCCGTAGCAGTGCTCCATCACGTGCACAGCCTTAGGATCAACCTCAATCTGCTGCATAAAGTCGGTCACCTTGACGCCGCGCCATTGGACATCAAGTTTTGACCAGGTGGTAACGCAGTGAAAGTCAGCCGTAAACTCACTTTGGGGCATTGCCATAAAGTCGTCCCAGGTGAAGGTTTGGGGCGCTGCCAAACCGCTCACCTCAAACGACCAGTCAGTCGTATCAACTTTGGGGGTATCGCCATAGGTCAGCACCGGAAAGCCATTAGTGAGGTGCTGTCCGGGGGGGACGCGATCGGCCAGTTCCGGCCCAGGCTTGGTAAAAAATTTCATAGGGCAGAGAGAAAAGCAACAGCCAGCTATATTAGAACTCTACTGCACTTTCCAGCAGGTTGAGGGTATGGTATAAGCAGCCAACCGCCGTTTTCTCAGCTTTGAAGAGTTTATTACCTGGGTGCCCGAAGACGGTTGGTTTCGGAGCAGCGGCTTGAATCGGCTATTTTTCCAGATCTGGGGCTGACTGTAGATGAAATCTTTCAGGCCGCTGCTGTTTAGCTGATTGGACGCTCAGACGGATAGCCTAAACGGTTTTATAGCTAATCACTGAAAGCGTGGCCCCCTGGGGATCTTGAATCAGGGCGAAGCGGCCAACCTCAGGAATGTCCATCGGCTCAATACAAACTTTGCCACCCAAATCTAGCGCTTTTTGAGCTGAGGCATCGACATCATCAACCGTGATGTACAGTCCCCAGTGAGGTGGCATATCTGCGGGGGCGTCTGGCGGCGTCTGCATCATGCCGCCAATGTCCTGCCCGTCAAGGGAAAGCACTGTGTAGTCAACACCGTTGACGGGTCCCTGTTTCATCTCCCAGCCAAATAGCGTCTGATAAAACTGCTGGGCGGCAGTCACATCTGAGGTTGTCAGCTCATACCAGCTCAGGGCACCGTGTTGCTTGAAGCGATCGCTCATAACCCAGTCCTCAAAGAATGAACAGGCTCATCTTAGTTCGCATGTACTAAGAAAGAATTAACTCTGAGCAATCTTTATAGGCTGTTACAACCGTAGACAAGCTTTAGAGGGTGCGTCACGCTGCGCTGACAGCACCCTACCGTATTTTTTGAGGCTCACTTGTTTAGTTGACTCGCTCTCTCACAATCCGAATTCCTTCCCAAGCAGGCATATTTCCTTTTCGTCTTTCATCGAGAAGTACAAAGAACACATACAGTTTAAGGGCCGAATTACTGTTTTTCTCACACTCACGTACTCTTTTAGAAACATCAGTCTGCGATATACTAAATCTCTTCAAGAATCTTTTGTTGCTGAGAGCGCGTTGGTTGATTGACAGTAACAAATCCCAAATTATGGATGTTAGAACAGAATAGGCTCTAATTTTTTCAAAGTCCTTACTAGTTGTTAAATCGCGGTCACGGGCAAGGGCAAGGTCACGGGCAAGGTCACGGGCAAGGTCAAGGGCAAGGTCAAGGGCACGGGCAAGGACAAGGTCACGGGCAAGGTCAAGGGCAAGGTCAAGGTCACGGGCAAGGGCACGGTCACGGTCAAGGTCACGGGCAAGGGCAAGGTCACGGGCAAGGGCAAGGGCAAGGTCAAGGTCAAGGGCACGGGCAAGAGCACGGGCACGGTCAAGGG
>NZ_JASATW010000079.1:0-2881 GCF_030405905.1 Sphaerothrix gracilis Ecp01 | reverse complement strand
CGACAGAAAGCAACCACTGGCAGCTAACGCTGGAAAGGCTCTACAGTCGCAAAGCACAAGAACGATGTCAGGAAGAAGGCAACCCATATAAGTTTCGAGCTGTAGCTGCCGCAATCCAAGATATGCTAGGTGAACAAACTCGATAGCTTGTCGCTTTCTTTATTACAAGTTACAAATCGGGTCGGTCCTGCTAAGCTACGCTGAACAAGAGTCACTTGAGCGATTTCATGATGCAGTGAACAGTTTTCGCTGCTGTGCAAAGCGCAACAAACGCCGGCAGGCTAACCAGGAGATAGGGTTGATTAGCGACAGCGCACATTCTCTATATATGCGATCGCAGTCCTTACCTGCTACTGAGGGTACTGCACAAGAAACTTTTGCTGAGCAACATGCTCAGGGAATTACTGTATACCTGAGACAGCATTCTAGTCTGTCGGAACTGACTGCTGTTGAGCTTTATCAACAGCTACTCGAAATATACGGAGAAAAGCTTGATCAGGAGATTACTAGCGACACAATCTTGACAGATATAAAAAATCTGGTTCAAGAACAGTTTGATCAAGATTGTCTTTGGCAAACAATCGCTCAAGAAATTTGGGCTAATCTAGTTCTTCGGGCGACCCAAGAAGTACAGCGAGATTTGGGAGCAGAATTCCTAGATTCTCTAGACTGGGAAGAATTTAACCAAATTCTAAAACAATATTTGTTTAGCCCAAATACATTCAACTTAGAACAGCGAATTCACAATCTTGAAGAGCATTATGCTCACACCCTAGCGCTCAAAATCATTCAAGATTTAGATCTTGAAAGTCAGTCAGTTGCAGCGCTAAAACGACAGTTCAAAATCAAATCCTATATTGTTTCATCTCCGACAGCGGCTGCAGAGACAGAACTAAATCAGACAGGTCCTATTACAGAAATTGCCAGCGACTTCCCGATTTTGTGTCGTGAAACTGATGCAGGCGAAATTTCTTTTTCAGACAAATTTCAGTCAGACTTGTGGCAGTCTGATACTCGCGGAATTGCCTATCTCCGCTATCACGCCAAGCATAATCGCAACAACTATTTAGAGCACTACATCACCAGTGCTGGTGAAATTAAAACTTTGCCCTGGGAAGCTACTGAGCAAATCATCAACAAATTTGGGTTACATGCGGCAAAGGTTCAGCTGATTTTGGCCGCTCACGCAGCCCAGCAGCCTTCTCCGTGGCAAAGCACTTTCACACTCACTGCCAGCGAGATTGCTAAAGCCTTAGACTGGGACTGCCGAACTCCTAAATCAGGTGCAGTCTGTCGTAGCCGTATTGCCAGCTTAGTTTATGCGCTCTCCTGTCTACTAATAAAGGTAGTTTGGCTCAATAGTCCATCTAGTTCTAAACAGGCTGTTCAGACGCCGGTGAGTAAGCTTTGGGAAGCTCTAATCAGTCCTGTTGGCGAATTTGATTGGACAACGGGGCGAATTGAATCTTCGAAGGAGATTCGATTTGTGATTAGACCAGGACTGTGGATTTCCGATTTCACAGAGAAATCCGACGCATCTGCCTGGCAATCTCTTCAGCAATTCGGGCAGGTAGCTTTAACACTATTGAGACTTGATGCCTATCGCAACGAGCTAATACTGCGCTTAGTTTTGTATTTGATGCTGGGCTTGCGTCTGCGGGCCAGCGATTCTAATCCATATGAATATGAAGTGGGTGCTCTGTTAAAAGCGGCTTTGTCTGCAGATGCTATTCAGGCAGCAGAGAGTGATCTTGAGCAGGGACAACAGCTTTTCGAGCAATGGACTCAGGCATTAACCATTCTTGAGCAATTGGGCTGGTCAGCTGAAAACAATAACGCTTGTCCGGCTACTGCTACTGCGGGAGGCGTCAGTCTTTATGCAACTCCCTATCCCAAATGGCTCGATCTGACTCAGAACATGAGAAAGCCAAGAGGATGGGTTCATAACTGGCTACAGCAGAGGCTTATCATCAAGCCATTTTGGGAATCTAGCTTGCTTGAGTGAAGACTGCTTTTTGATATTTTCAGCATCTTTAGTCAGGCACAATAGAGAATTTTGTTAAAAACACTTTACAAAAAGACATATTTTTGCTACAGTTACATTAGTGGACAAGTAACAAATCTTTAGTTGTTTGTTCCAACATACATATTTGTTTCAACGCAAACGCAATAATTCATCATGACAACGACACTACAGCAGCGCCAAAGCGCTAACCTGTGGGAGCAGTTTTGTCAGTGGATCACCAGCACCGAGAACCGCCTTTACATTGGCTGGTTCGGCGTCCTGATGATTCCGACTCTACTCGCTGCCACCACCTGCTTCGTCATCGCCTTCATCGCGGCTCCGCCGGTTGACATCGATGGCATCCGTGAGCCGGTAGCCGGATCACTGATGTACGGCAACAACATCATCTCCGGTGCGGTTGTTCCTAGCAGCAACGCCATCGGTCTGCACTTCTACCCCATTTGGGAAGCCGCTTCTCTAGATGAGTGGCTCTACAACGGCGGTCCTTACCAGTTCGTCATCTTCCACTTCCTCATTGGCGTCTTCTGCTACATGGGCCGCGAGTGGGAACTGAGCTACCGCTTGGGTATGCGTCCTTGGATCTGCGTTGCTTACTCTGCGCCTGTAGCAGCAGCATCAGCAGTCTTCCTGATTTATCCTTTGGGCCAAGGTTCATTCTCTGACGGTATGCCTCTGGGTATCTCTGGTACGTTCAACTTCATGTTCGTCTTCCAGGCAGAGCACAACATTCTGATGCACCCCTTCCACATGCTGGGAGTAGCCGGTGTGTTTGGCGGAGCGCTCTTCAGTGCGATGCACGGTTCTTTGGTGACCTCCTCTCTGGTGCGTGAGACCACCGAGACCGAGTCTCAGAAC
>NZ_JASATW010000078.1:0-2896 GCF_030405905.1 Sphaerothrix gracilis Ecp01 | reverse complement strand
AATTTCGTCCAGCAGCCTCTCAGATCTCCACCTGCCCCCCAGCCTAGATCTGACCCAGGGACTGGTGCTGTACGGCCAAGCCCCCATCTGGCTCTACAGCACCTTGATTCATCACTGCCACGCCGCCCCTTGGCTTGGCTGCTACGATGCCCGCAGCGGCAGCGTCATTGTGATTCATAGCCGCGTCACCTCACCAAACATTGGCGATACCCTGAAACTGCAGCCCCGCCGCACCGACTGTCCCGCCATCCTCATCGGCGGCCCGCCCAACAGCGGCAAAAGCGTCTTCGCCAACGCCCTGCGCCGTAGCCTGATTGCCCAGAATCCCCAGCGCAAACACTATCTACACCGCGCCAGTTGGGACGGCGAAGGCAACTGGGCCTACGAAACCGCCAACGCCGACATGGTTGATGCCTTGGTGCGGCTCAACGAATTTCGCATCCACGAAGACCCCGAAACCGCCAAGCTAATTCCCAGCTACTTCAAGTACCATGCCAGCGCGATCGCCAATCTGCGCCCCCTCGTCGATCGGCTGCTCATAGACGTAGGCGGCCTGCCCCAGCCAGAAAAAGAACCCCTGGTCAAACAGTGCAGTCACTACATCATCATCAGCCGTCTACCTCAAGCAATTGACGGCTGGCACCGCCTCTGTCAGCCTCACCTCAAACCACTTGCAGTAATCCACAGCGTCTTAGAACCCCGGCTAGAGATTCTGCAAACCCAGCCCTTTCTAGAAATCGTAGCCGGCCCCTGGCTCACAGGCGAAACCGCCCACATTCCCGACTGTTTGCTAACCGCCATCAACGCTGAATTAGCGCTTGAACGCCAATGAGCGATCGCATTTGGCAAGCAGCCCCCACCGTCCCGCTGCTGCAGTGGCTCGCCCGTGGCTCACTGCGACAAAACCTGCTGCAGGCAGTGCGCCTCTGGGTTTGGCTGCGCCTGCTCTACGGCCCCGAAGACGAGCGGCTGCCACTGCCCGATTCCTTCAGCTATCCTGACTGGCGCGATCGCTTCTTTACCCCCAGCCATCCTAGCCAAGATCAAAAACCGCAGCTCCATGATCCTGACTGCCCCTGCGCCAAAACCACAGTCGCTTGGCTGTTTACATCTGACTTGAAGCTATCTCAGCCCCAATGGGAACAGCAGCTAACAACTACCAGCGCCCGATCCGAGCTTACCCAGCAGATTCAGACCTTTCGCCAAGCGCTGAGCGATCACAATCAGCTTCCGGCCAATTTCGAGACTTTACTGGAAGCTCACCTCTTTGGCTTTACCCGTCGCACTCTCTATGGAGACCTGCGGCTCCTGGCAGATATTCACTGGTTACAGCCAAAAGGAAATCAGTTTTCTAAAGTCACCACATGGCCTGACTATCCTGCCCAAGCCGAAAAGTTATCCCTGGCTTCCTATCAAGAACTTGGCTTCTTGACCCAGCCAGATCTGGCCGCGATCGCTGAAAATCTCTCACGTCCTCTGGGCCGCGATCGCCGCTTCTTTGTCCGCGTAGACTACGTGATTGCCCGACAAAAGCTAGACAAAGTAGACGACTGGCAGGCACTTCTGGCCGAACTCTGGCAGCAGCACCCCATTCCACCAGTTTGCCTACGCTATCAGGGTGCAGGCGAAACCCATGCCCACCCGCTACTTGTCTATCCTGTCTGCATCTACTACTACCGCCGAGGCCCTTACCTCTGCGCCTACGGCCAGGTTCCGCATCAGCCCTCAAATGCTCTCGACTGGCGCAACTACCGCTTAGACCGGATTGAAGCAATTGAAATCCTCGACTGGAACCAAGCGGACATTCCGGCTGACCTGCAGCAGCGATACCGCCACCAAACCTTACCCACTCCAGACGATATTGAAACCGCAATGGCAGATGCCTGGGGCTTTGACTACTATCAGCCCAGTCAGCGACTACTGCTGCGCTTTGACACCGAATGGAACCGGCGCTATATCCAAGACACCTTACGCCATAGCACCTTCACCCAGATTAGCTATCAGCAAGTCGCTCAGCGTCTGCAGCAGCACCTCAGCGGTCAGCCCCAGCAAGAAATGTTGGCTCTATGGCGCGATCGCCCTCAGAGCGATGCCTACTATGAGGCTCAGTACCGTCAGAATGACCCCAATGTGCGGCAGCGCCTCCGGGCTTGGCGACCCCATGTCGAAGTTCTCCTGCCCTGGGACCTCCGTCAACGCATGATTACCGAAATTAAAAAAGAAATCGAATTCTATGGCCTGTAATCGCCAGCCTGCTGTCCTCTCCAATCGCTTTGCTGATGCCTTTGCTTACACCCTTAGCCTCCACCGTCATCAATGCCGCAAAGTGCAGCCCGTTCCCTACATAGCGCATCTCATGGGCGTTGCTGCTCTTGTCCTGGAAGATGGCGGCAGTGAAGACGAAGCGATCGCTGCTCTCTTGCATGATGCTGTAGAAGACCAGGGAGGCGAGCCGATTCGCATTCAGATTCGCCACCGCTACGGTGAATTTATTCTGGCTCTGGTTGATGCTTGTACAGAGTCCCAAAGCAGCCTCAGCAGAGCTGGCGAGACCACAAACTCAGATACCTGAATCAGGTGCAACACGTTTCTGCACCGGCACAGCGCATCATTCTGGCAGATAAGCTGCATAATCTGCGATCGCTGCTGGCTAACTGGCAACAGTTTGGCAATGCTATTTGGGCGCAGTTTTCAGGCCAGCCGCTAGACTATCTGGCGTTGCTGAATCAAGAGATGAATCTTGGAGGCACTGGAACATCGTCAAACTTGAGGTAGTGAAGTAACAATCGGACAGAGTGAGCCAGCATGTCTACGGACTTCGAGTAACAAAGCGTTTTGCGATGCAGCCGAGCCAGATAGTGCCGCAATCGGGTGTTTTCGCCTTCCACTCGAGTCA
>NZ_JASATW010000077.1:0-3190 GCF_030405905.1 Sphaerothrix gracilis Ecp01 | reverse complement strand
AATAATTTCAATAGCAAATTTTAATCTAAAGCCCTTCAATATTGAAGGGCTTTTTAAATTTTAGACCAATGAATAAAATATTAACTTTTGGAGAAGTGTTAATGCGGTTATCGCCACTTGGAAATAAAAAGTTCATTCAATCAAACACATTAGAATTTTATTTTGGAGGAACAGAAGTGAACGTTGCCATTTCTATAGCTAATTTTGGTGGTGAAGTAAAACATATTTCTTGTATTTCTAATGATTTTGTTGGTGATACAGCAGTTTCATACCTCAGAAAGTTTGGTATAGAAACCTCGTCAATCGTTAGATCAGAAAGACCGCTAGGTGTATATTTTTTAGAAGTTGGTGCAGTGATGAGGCCTAGTTCTATTTCATATAATAGATCGCATTCTTCCTTTTCAGAAATACAACCAAGTATGGTAAATTGGAAAACTTCAATAGAAAATTGTAATTGGTTTCATTGGACAGGAATAACACCAGCAATATGTAAAGGTGCTTATCTTACTTTAAAAGAAGGGTTAGAATTAGCACACACAAATGGTATCGAAATTTCAGTAGATCCAACATACAGAAGTGGTCTTTGGAAATATGGAGCAAACCCTAAAGAAACATTAAGTGAGTTGCTAAATTTTTCAACAATATTTATTGGAGGTGTCAATGAAATTAATGAAGTTTTAGATACAAAATTTGGTTATGCTAATGATGATTTTATTGAAGCAAGTAAATCGCTAATGAAACAGTTTCCAACTATCAAAAAGGTTTTCGATAAAATAAGAACACCAATAAATGCATCATGGCATAAAATAGGTGCTAGAATGTGGAATGGAATGGAATTTAGAGAGTCTAAGGATTTAGATATTACTCATATTGTAGATCGTATTGGTACAGGTGATGCTTTTGCTGCTGGTTTAATTTACGCTCTTCAGCGTTATGATGATTATAAAGCCATGGAGTTTGCAGCAGCTGCGAGCGCTTTAAAACATACATATGAAGGAGATGTTAATTTTTCTTCAATTGATGAGGTTTTGTCAATTTTAGAAGGTAACACTTCAGGTAGATTTAATCGTTAACTGTTAAATACCTCTAGAAAAATGACATGATTTTAAGTGTAAATCATTTCTGGATATCCTTATATTTCATCGATAAAATACTATATTTGAGATATTAAACAAGTGAACACAAAACTGAACACGTTTTGGAACACGTTTTGGAACACGATTTTAAGCTAAATGAAGCGGAAAAAAGGTTTATTTAGGGTGTTTTTGAGATAAAATTAGAACTCATAACCCGAAGGTCACTGGTTCGAGTCCAGTTCCCGCTACTAAGTGCAAGTTGCACGAAAATCAACGGTTTAGTTTTACTCTAAACCGTTTTTTTATACAAATTATTTATCCATGTTTCCCTAGGCTGTTAGATCGAAGACATTCAAAAGATAAATACAACTCTTATAGTCAAAAGTCTTCGATTCGCATGGAGGCCTTTTAAAACTCAGTACGTTTATTTCTCATATCTTAATCTAGACTGAGGCAAGCTTTATCGTATAAAGAGTGTTTATGATAAAATCAATTAAGGACTACATCTTTTATCTACATAAGGATCGTCTTTTAAAACAGCTAAAAGAGAAGATGGTTCATTTCAATATAATATAAAACGGTATACTTAAAAAGCAAGAATAATTTTGCTTAACAAGCAACTGATATTTTTGTTTAATAAAATATGTAACTTGTTTTTTACAAATAGCTTATTTAAGACCGCTTAAATTAAAGGGGATGCGGTTTAATGAAAACACTCGTATTTGGCTAAATCCTGATTGAAAATCATTTTAGATTATGATATGATCCCGACCTTTAAATTTATCATATAGACTTGGATAATTTAATTTAAACGTTTCCTTTATAAAATCGAAAGGCACATCTTCAAAATGACCATAATCTTCTATGTAGGTCATAAATTTATGGTCGTCTTTATTGTATTCTTGAATTACAGCGTCTTCGGTACCATTAAAATCTAAAACATCAACATTGTAAATGGTACAAAGTTCTTTATTAAATGCAGGTGAACATTTAACCCATTTACCATTATAAAATACATCTACCAACCCATGTGGTGCCAACTCATTAGTGCCAATCACTTTTTCTAAGCGTTCCGTAGCAATATGGTTAGATACTTTAGCTAAATGTAATCTTGCAGGAATATGAAATGCACGTAAACATGCGATGTATAGAATGGCTTTGTCAATACAATGTCCATCTGGCTTTTTTGCAATATTACTAGCTTTAAAATGTTCTTTAGTTAAACCAATATTAAAAGGTAAGTAACGCCAACCATCACGAACTTTTAGATATAATTGTTCTATAATATCTTGTTGAGAGGTTAAATGCTCGACGTCTTTTATTATCTTTTTAATAACAGGGTTATCGTAGTCGAAGTAATAGGTTTTTTTGGTGTAATTCATATTACAAATTTATAACATTTCAACTTTTGAAGGATTACCTGAGGATACAATATAAACCACAGCCTTTATACAATACGGTAAATAAAATTCTCCTGGAGGATTATAATTTAAAATTTAAAAATAGTTTTTAGTTTACTAAACGTGGTTCGCTCGCCTTCTTTAAAGCTTTTACTTAGATATAATCTCTTGTTATTAGTTTTTTTTGAAGCTAACGATTAACTGCTTTTGGACTTTGTTCAATGTATGGGCTTCATCATTTAAATAATTATAAAGTTAATACGTTTGATCTAGCAGAAGTACTTAAAATATACTCAAAAAATCAGATGCTGATTTCACTTCACTTAATACAGCTATGTAAATTTCAGATATAAGATTTCAGGTAGGTTTAATCGTTAATAATTAAAACTTATTGAGAAAGCCTCTTGAGTTATCAAGAGGCTTTATATAATAGTGAATTTTAAAAAATTTAGTACACTATAGTTTTCTATTTTGTTGGGTTTAAATAAAGTTAAAATAGAGATATTAGTTTATCTTCTCAAAGCAAAATGAGCTCTAAATTCTTTCTTTAATCCTGTGCTTGGTTCATTATACTCAACAACAAACCAATAATCACTAGAAGGCATAAGGTTACCATTGTATGTACCGTTCCAACCAGAACCATTAGCACTTATTTGTTTAAGTAACTTTCCATATCTATCAAAGATTGAGATCAATGCCTCTTGGTTTTCTAGT
>NZ_JASATW010000076.1:0-3231 GCF_030405905.1 Sphaerothrix gracilis Ecp01 | reverse complement strand
GGTGGCCTGGATCGCCTCCAGGGTCGGCCGCGTGGCCTCCAGGTCGGCCGGCGTTGGCCTGGTGGGGATCAGGCATAGGTCGGCGACGCGAATGGCGGCCGTCACAAGCGGGTTGTCGGCGCCGGGGGTGTCGATAATCACGAGCGTGAATTTTTGGCCCGCGAGGGTGGCGAGGGCCTGGTTGAGCGCGCTCTCGGTGAGCACCCGATCAAAGCCGGGGGTCTCGGCCTCGCGGCGGTCGATCCAGCGGGCCAAGGTACCCTGCCGGTCAAGCTCTAGGGCAAACACTCGCTCCCCCGCCTCGCCGGCCGCCACGGCCAGGCTCGCGGCGAGCGTGCTTTTGCCGCTGCCGCCTTTTTGGGTCACGAGGGTGAGCACCTTCATGCTGAGCATCCTAGCGCATGCGCTGTGCGCTACAAGGCACAGCGCAAAAGTGATGCCTCATAATGCAGCAGTAGCATTGATTCGCCTAGGCTAGGCGAGCGGCCTTCGCATGCGCGAGATCGTGCTCTCGGCGACGTTGAAGCGTCGAGCAAGATCAGCCGCCGTGGCTTTCCCAGCTTCCAAGGCGTCTAGGGCCTCCTGCCGCTGGTGTGGTGTGAGCTTCGGCTTACGGCCGAGCCGCCGGCCGGCGGCCTTGGCCCGTTGCCGGCCTTCGTGGGTGCGGGCGCGGATTAGCTCCCGCTCGAATTCGGCGAGGCCGCCGAGCACGGTGAGCATCAGGCGGCCGTGAGGAGTGGTGGTGTCTGCCCACGTATCAGCGAGGGAGCGGAAGGCCGCTCCCTTCTCGGCGATCGTGGCGAGCACGTTGAGCAAGTCTCGGGTCGAGCGGGCGAGCCTGTCGAGCCTGGTGACAAGCACCACGTCGCCAGGGTTCAGGGCGTCGAGTAAGCGCCCGAGCTGCGGGCGGGCGGCGCGGGCGCCGCTGATCTTCTCCTGAAACACGCTCTCTGCCCCGGCGGCGCGTAAGGCGCTTACCTGGGCGTCGAGGGTTTGCCCGTCTGTCGATACCCTGGCGTAGCCAACAAGCATATTGACATTCCTTGTTTGTATTTACATAATAAACACGCGCTCAAATTCGCATGAGTGTTTTGCTTAGTGAGGAAAGCCCCTGTTAGCGCAGGGGCTTTTCCTTTCCTACAGGCGGATTGTGAGGCTGAAAGTGATTTTCAGCCGTCCCCAACTTGCTTGCAGGAACGCGCTCACGTTTCGCATGGTGAGCCTCCTTCTTGCGTTTGCTTAGTGAGAAGACCCTTGCTCTCGTGAGCAACTTGAAGGTGCCACAGGCGCGCTAATTACGCAAGTATATTTCGCAAGTTTTTTTCCTAGGCTGCACAGTGGGTTAGAAGCCTTGCGAAAATCCTGAATTATGGAAGGCGATGCTTGTGCGAAGGCGCTAGATCTGACTCAATTCTGCAACAAAGTCATGCAGCACGTCATCTAGCGTCGCGTAGATTCTCGTCTCCGCGAAATGGCGCGTGAGATCGGCCTCGATCTGCTCGGGGGTGCGGGCATCGTCCGTGCTATCGGCCGCCCACGTCCTGCCGGGGTGGAGCGTATCCCACGGCGAGCGCTTGTTGGCTCGCGTCGTCGCCGAGTCCCCATGCTTACCAAGGCCATAGAGGATCTTGGTCTCGCTATTCCAGATGGGCTGAAAGAGGTGGATCAAGTAATCCTCGGCCGCTGTCTCCCAGCCGCTTTGAACAACCAGCGATCTGAACTCGAAGTCCTCCAAACGGAGCGTGCTCGTGGCCCTGGCGATATTGCCGGCGTGATCGCGTAGGCGTCGGGCGAGCCGATCCTCCTGCTCTTTGGGGGTGCGCGCGTTGTTGATGGCCGGTGCGGCCTGGCCGACGTAAATCGGGGTTTCCGTGCCCTTGATCGGCTCATAAAGGGGAAAGTCCCCGTTGTAGTATAGCGCATAGACGCCTGAGCCATAGAACGCCTGAAGCTCCGCGAGCGGCACGCGCGGCTGCGCCACCATGGCAAGCGAGATGAATCGGCCGATTATCTTCGGATTGCCGGGATCGAATACGGCTGCTGGCTGGCGGATGGGGTCGAGGTTCAACAGAAGCTCTTCAAGCTCGACTACGATCGCGCGCATGTCGGCTTCAAGCTTGCGCCGCGCGGGGGCGGATAGGCCGCCAGCTGCGGTAAGGGCCGCGAGATTGGCGAGATCCTCGCGGAGCTTCTCCACCAGGGCGGCGGGGGAACCGGGGCGCGCCTTCGTCATTGCACGCCCTTCGGCGCGGGCAAGGCAGTCAGGCGGCGGCGCACGTCGCGGGCAATCAAGGCTGCGAGATCAACCGGAACCGCGTTGCCGAGCTGACGCATGGTCTCCGACCAAGAGCCGTGGAAGGCGTAATCATCGGGGAAGGTCTGGAGCCTGGCGCTCTCACGAACGGTGAAGTAGCGCACGCTGCCGTCGGGGCGGGCAAGCATGTTCTCTCCGCCGGGAACGCCATGCACTCCCGCCTTCAAGGTCTTGGCCGGTTCGTCGAGGGGACTTCCTGTATGGCCGGGATAGGAGCGAGCGCCGGGCTGGAAACGGTGGTTGAGGAAGGCCGCAGCCTCGCGCGGCTTATGCTCCGGGTCGGGGAGATCGCCGATCGCGTCACGAACGGTGCGCCACGGCTGCAAGCTCGGCTCGAGCTGCAACCGCGCGGCCCGCTCGGTCATACGGTCGGACACCCACCGATCCTTGCGCGCGACGCGATGGCGTTCCCAATACGCCCCCGAGCGGCATTGCGCCCACGCTAGGGCATCGGCCGAGTGCGTCGGGTCGGGGAATGACCACTCGATCCCGAGATCGGCGCGGAAGCCGACGAAGATCACACGCTCGCGCCGTTGCGGGATACCGTAATCAGCGGCGTTCAGGACGCGGTAGACGACGCGATAGGAGAGTCCGCCGCCGCGGCCGCCGTCGGCAGTGTGGTGACGCTCCAGGCGGGCGAGATGGTCCGACCAACTCTCATTGTCGGCCCGGACAAGCTCGGGATAGGTGAGCTGGTGCACGATGTAGGCAAGATACGTGGCGAACGCCTCGCGGGTGAGGCCCTTCACGTTCTCGAAGATGAAGGCCTGTGGCTGCACTTCGCGCACTGCCCGCACAGCCTCGGGCCACATGTCGCGAGCATCATTGAACGCCTTGTGCTTGCCGCCTAGCGAGAACGGCTGACAGGGGGGGCCGCCCGTGACTAACCCGACCTTGCCCGCGTGTTTGGCGAAGTC
>NZ_JASATW010000075.1:0-3711 GCF_030405905.1 Sphaerothrix gracilis Ecp01 | reverse complement strand
GATGAGGCGTTTTAACTACATAGGATTATCGCTGATGGCAATAGGCATCTCAATCGCCATTAGTTTACTTTCCTCTTCGAGCGTAAGAGGCCAGGGAGAGCAGTCAGTTCCTCCGGCTGTTGACGCCTGCATAGATAGCCGTTCTCCCTTTACCGCTGGCGGCGTTGAGCTAATTGCAACCGCGACAGTTGAAGACACTAACTACTACCTTATTTATACCTATGAATCGGCTCCCGGTTCTGAGCAGTATCCTATTGCCCTTTTAGTCTCATCGCAGACTGAAAATACTTGTCAGCGAGAGCTTTGGAATACACCACGAGACTTTCTTGAATATGCGAATTATGTTCCGCTCGATGCGGCTGTTAAGTTTCGAGAGATTGAGTATTCTATTCAGCTTGAGCGTATGAGCAGAGCAGAGTTCATCAACGCTTTTGACCTCTCATCTATAGACTTATTTCCTGAAGAAGCGCAAACATTACAACGCTTAAATGTTTTGGATGAAATTAGGAGTAGTCAGTAAATGAATATTGATGAAAAAAACAAAAAATATCAAGCTGAGGAAGACATTGAGCTGCCCGAATGGGCAGGAAAGCTAGTGAAGTTTTCTTACTTGGGCTTTGGCTTATTTCTGTTAGTATCGTCGCTATTTCTTTTAGGCTGCTCATCTGCTGGAGCTTCTGATGGCTTGAACTGGCAAAGTGCTACTTCAGTTATCTCGGAGGAAAAAGCTAAAGAAATTATTGCTGAGAACTCAGCCGAGTCAGCCAATAGAGACTCAATTTTAGAAACGATGCGGGTCTTTCAGTCTGATGAAGGCTTGTTGTTTGTTGACTTCAATTCGCCAGAATTGACGGGGCGCTTAGGTAGCTTGCATGTCATCTATGACAGTGAGGACAACCTGATTTTTGGTCGTTATCTACCTTCCAGATTACCTGAAGGAGTACCTACCCTTCAGCTTTCAGAACGTACTAGCGGCGGCTATCCTTGTCTGATTATTAATAGCGATCCGACTGAAACAGAAATCACTCAATACACGCTTTGCTATCAGGGCGCAGATTGGGTTGTTGTCGATGAAGCAGTTGTTAGTTACTAATGTCTAGAGCTGATATCCATTTGCCTAGTGCTTTAGCCGATCTCACGAACGTTCAGCGTGAGCGGCTACGGCAAGGTGTTGATACCTTGACTCAGCAAGGCGTTAGCCCTGGTGATGCTTGGCAGGTCGTATCGACCCGGCAGCGGCAGGCTGACTTGCCAACCTACGCGCCAATGGCTGACGAGCAGGAAACCTTAAATCGGGCTGCGCAGCAGCTAACAGGTCAGCAGTCAGGTATAGAGCAATCGCCTGCAATAGAGCTGTCCCCTCAGCTTTCCAGTACAGCGGCAGCTAACAGCGATAGCTCAGGTGATAGCGGTATCGAGCAGGTAGAGGAAGAGGTAGCCCAGCTAGAGCAGTCGGAAGACCAGCAGCCGGTAGAGTCAGCGATCGCTTTTTCAGAGCCACCTAAGCGAGAAGCAGAAGCCAGTGGTGAAGCATCAGATGAAACAGCGAGTCAGGATGATATGGCTCAGGACATTCTAGGCAATGCCCGTCGTTTCTTAGATACGGCGATCGCCGCTGGGGTTATCGATGAGAGTTTGGACGAAGTTCGAGCCGTCAACGAGCGCTACATTGCCAGCCGTAGTCGAGCTGGTGTGGTGACGGTGAAGAACCAGGAAAGTGAAGGAATTGCAGTTGGAGATGAGGCAGGTGTCAGCGAAGCCAGCGGCTTAACTGCCTCAGATCGAGAAGCCTGGAGTCAGTACAGCCAGGTGAGTGTTGAGCAGCTACAGCAGGAGCAACAGGAGCAGCGCCGCCAACAGCGGCCAGCTCCTGACCTAGAGCTGTAGTGAACTATCAAAAAAAGGAGAAAACCTCATGACTACGCAGCAGTTAGCGAGCCAATCTACCGTTCAAGCTAAGCCTCAAAAGAGCGGCAGGCTAAAGAACGGTGTTCGAGCCGGGTCTTTTGTGCGGATCTATAGGGAGCATGAAATGCGCTTTGCCAGAGTTCTGCATGTAGTGAGCAGACCCGGCATAGGGCCAAACGTGACGGTGCAGTATCTTGACGAGCTAGAGGGTGGGAATCAGGAAAAGGTTTTTGGCAATATTGTGCAGCCCGTGACACGGGGCTGGCTGGAAGACATGAAGGATCGCTTCGATGACATCAAGGACATCTTCGAGCCTTCAGTCAATGGGCCAGACAGCGCTCAAGCTGAGCCTGCTCAGAATAGCGGCAAGCTGAGGAACGGGGTGATTGTCGATTCTTTGGTACGTGTCTATGAAAATCATCAGATGCGCTTTGCCCGCGTTAAGAGAGTGGCTAAAATTCCAGTTCCGGCTAGGGCAAATGTGATGCTGCAATACCTTGATGGCGACCGCGAGGAAGATAAGGTTTTCGGCAGTATTGTACAGCCGATTACGCAAGGCTGGGTGGAGAATCTCAAGAGCCGCTTAGCCGAGCTAGAGTCACAGTTTCAGGCCCATAAAGCCACGCAGGCCAAAGCCGCGCATAACTGAATGATGCTGATGAGCCGCACTCAGGCCGAGTGCGGCATGACTTGACGTGTTGGGTTCAAGCAGATGGCAGAACAATCAAGCGGAGAACAAGCCCGCCAATATGGTCGGATGCTCAACCAGCTCAAAGAGCAATACACCGATGAGATGGGCGAAGGTGGCGATACTGACTTAGCAGAAGCGGCAGCCAAAATCCGGGCTGGAGAACAGATTTATGGCAACGAGCCGTCTGACGGTCAGAAAAAGCTCCTTTTCGCAGCCGATAAGCAGCGTGAGCAGGGGCAAGTTGAGGTGACTGCAGAAGCCGAGAGTTCGAGCCAACCCTCACCGGATGAGCCAGCCACGGTAACGACATCAGCCGATGAGCCTAGCTCTCCGGCTGATTCCGTAGCGCAATCAGTAGCGCAATCGACCGAGCGCTTCATGGATGCGGCCAAAGCAGCAGGCAAAACTCAGACGGTAGGTAGCACGGATGTCATCGAAGGCAACACCTACTCAGCGACTCAAGCGGGTGATGTACGGGTGCTCCAGAACCAGGAGACAGGCGGCTCTTTGGTTGCTCAGGCGGGTGATGTACTCAAGGCTAAGGGAATAACGTCTGCAGACCAAGAGCGGATGAATCAGTCTGCCGAAAAGATGGAAGAGATCGCTGTTCAGCAGCAGGAAAACCAGCGCCAACAATTGCAACAAAAGCAGGATGAGTCAGGGCTAGAGCTATGAAATTACTTATTCTAGAATCGCCTTCTAAACGCAAAACGATTCAGGGTTTTCTGGGCCGCGATTGGCGGGTAGAGGCGAGCTTCGGTCACATCACGGAGCTGGCGAACGATGGCGAAGATAATCTAGGCTTTGCCATCACCAGCAGAGGTGTAGAGCCGCGCTATGTGCCCAGAGGTAAGCGAGGCAAACAGGTACTCTCTAAGCTGCGCAAGCTGGCAAAACAGTCAGAGCAGGTGTGCATTGCCACTGACCCTGACCGAGAAGGTGAATCAATCGGTTGGCATCTGGCTCAGCAGCTCCACTTACCAGAGAGCAAGCTGCGCCGGGTACGCTACTCGGAGATATCGGAGAAAGCCGTCACCCAGGCGATCGCCAACGCTGCCCAGTCACTAGACCAGGATTTAGCCGATGCGGCTAGAGCTAGGCAGGTCTTAGAT
>NZ_JASATW010000074.1:0-4056 GCF_030405905.1 Sphaerothrix gracilis Ecp01 | reverse complement strand
TAAAACAGAAAGGTACTATATATCTTCCAGAAAGTTTTTTTAATACGTTATTTTTATGAGAATCAGATACAATTTCATAGGATACTCATATCCGATACCAGGCAAAGCTGTAAGCACAGCGATCCCCTGCTTATTTTAGGGACTTTGAGCAAATGATTCCCCATAGTCCTTAGAATCGTTGTATTTTGACTGATGTAGCTTTTATCAATTAAGCAGTCGAGGAGGGAAAAAGCTTAAAGTAATCAAAATTTTCGCTTAAATGCAAAAAACCTAGTGTGGGGACACCAGGCATTTGCATTTCTATTACTCAGAATAGACCGAAAGAGAACCTAAAATGCTTTTTGCAGGGCCAGTTAGGTAGCTCACAGAGTCATTGTGCCTATAGTATCACATTTAGATAAATAGGCAATCATTTCCAGACTTTGTTTTAGCGGTCTATTCCTCTCACTAAAAACAGGAGGAATAGTGGCATATACGCTTAGCGCCTTGCCCCCCGTGGGCAATCGGTGGCGCACATCTTTGCATAGCTCTACAGCAAGCGATCGCGGCTTTGATCGTCAGTTTCAGCAGGAGTGCTGTATCGGCTCAGCCGTTGATATTGAGCTGTACCAGGCTGCCGTCAACATTCACCAAGATCTAGAAATTGCCGCTGGCGGCGAACCCAGCACACCGATTCACGATGCCCTCGGCTGGCAATACAAACGCTTTGGCCTTCAGGCTAGAGACAATCTGGCAGGCGCTATCTTTTTCAACGAAGATGGCACCCCCTGGCAGGTCAAGCTGGCTCAGGCCAAAATTGACCAGCGTAAAACAACTAAGGCGCTCAAACATGCGCTGAACTTGACCGAAGGAGCGATCGCCCATCGCTTCAACCAGCTCATACAGCAGCACCCCCATCTGCTCAGACGGCGCAAGTACGAGACGCCCATCGGCAACGGCAGTAAGCCTTATCTACCTCCTATTCCAACTCAGATTAGACAGCGCATCAGCCAGCACCACGGCATCGAGGTGCCGCTATCGGGTTCTTTTTGGCAGTGGTTAGCGCGTCATCCTGAAGTGCCGATTCTCATTACCGAGGGAGCAAAGAAATCGCTTTGTCTGCTCTCTCAGGGCTATGTCGGGATCGCCCTCTATGGGGTCAACGGTGGCTATCGCTCTAAGGATGCGTTAGGTCATCCGGTACAGCCCTATCTGATTCCAGAACTGCTGCCCTTTATTGCAGGCGATCGCTTAGTCACGCTAGCTTTCGACCAGGATGCTGCTGCTCAAACTCGCAGGCGAGTAGCGATCGCCCTTTCTCGCTTTGGCCGACTGCTGGAAGCGCAAGGCGCAGCGGTCAACATCGTGCAGTGGGATGGCGCTGTCGGCAAAGGCGCTGACGACTTTATCGTGGCCGCTGGCGCTGAAGCGTTTGGATCCCAACTAGAGCAATCTTTGCCTTTAGAGCAGTGGAAGCTATGGAATGCCCTCGATAGTCAGCTTACTCACAAAGCCGATGTGCGGCTCAATGTGCCAGAGATGCGGGCACTCAAGCCTGAGTCTGTCCCCGCTGAAGGCATCGTGGCGATCGCCGCGCCCAAGGGTAGCGGTAAGACCAACCTGATTGCCTCGCTGACCGCTGACTCAGAACGGCTCTTGCCTGCAGGACACCGCATTGCTTTAATGCGCAATCTCTGTCAGCGATTGGGGGCGGACTACCGAGGTGACTTAGACAAAGCTCAAGGCCAGTTCATTAGCGGTGCCGGCTATACCCTGCGTGTGGGTACCTGTGTCGAGTCCCTGCTGGCAATCAATCCTGACCAGTTCGCTGGCTGCGACCTGGTGCTCGATGAAGTGGTGCAGGTTTTGAGATCGCTATTGACCAGCTCCACCTGTAACCGCGATGGCCGCAGACCGGCGCTGCTGGCTCGGTTCCATCACCTCGTTCAGGTAGCTCGGCGCGTCATCCTGGCCGATGCTGACTTGAACAATGATGTGCTGGACTATATTACTGAGCTTAGGGGCGATCGCCAGAAACCTTTTCTAATTCGCAATGACTATAAAACTGTCAGCTACAGCGTCCGCTTCATTGAGGCCAAAGATGCCTCTGTGATTACGGCGCGGCTGCTGGCAGATATCCAAAGCGGCAAAAAGGTCTTCGTTGCCACCGATAGCAAAGCAGGTTCTAAGAAACTAGAACGACTGGTGGCTCAGGTTGAAGGCATGGGACTGCGCTGCCTGCTGCTGAACTCCGAAACCAGCGGCGGCGAGATTGAGCAGGCATTCATCCAAAACCCCAACGCCCATCTGCAAGACTTTGACGTGGTGATCGCTACGCCCTCAATGGCAACGGGCGTCAGCATCGAAGCAGACTACTTCGATAAAGTCTACGGCCTGTTCTGGGGCGTTTCTTCTACCGATGCTGATATGAGCCAAGCGCTAGGCCGGGTGCGCCCACCCATCGAGCGCATCGTCTGGTGCGCTGAGCATGGCCGCAACTACAGCCGTCTCTCGCGCAGCACCTCACACCTGTTCCTCAAAAAAGTGCTCAGGGATAAGACCCATACCTCAGCCTCGCTAATCCGCTCTAGCCTCAGGGAAGACATCACCGGGGCGATCGCGGCCTACGACTGGCAGAGCGACCCCCATCTCAATTTATGGGCACGGTTTGAAGCTGAACGTAACCGCTCGATGGGTAACTTACGCTTAGCGCTGAAGGTGCGCCTGCAATGGGAAGGCAACCGGATTGAAGCGATCGCGGCTGAAACTGACCAGGCCGCCAAGCTGCTGCTTAAAGAAGCTAGAGACGCGATTAAGACAATGGAAGCTCAGCAAGTCGCTAAGGCCGATAATCTCACTTACCTGGAGTACGAAGCTTTGAAAAACAAGGAAAACCCCAGCCCAGAAGAACGCCTCGCCGCTGCCAAGTTTGCGATCGCTGATTTCTACTGCCTGCCAGTTGAAGCGATTAGCGCTGAGCTAGTAGAAGCGGACAATAACGGCAGACGGCGGGGGGAGCTGCTACAGCTTGAAGCCCTGCTTCATCCTGATACCGCCATTGGAGCCGATGCAGGCAAGTTGGAGAAGCAGGCCAACTGGCAGCAAGGGCTGACGCCTTGGGATATGAGCGATGCTGAACTCAAGCGGCAGATCCGGCAGCGGCTTGGGCTAATCGACTTTTTAGACGAAACCCGCGAATGGACCCGCTACGACTTGGAAGCGTTTGCTCAAAGAGCCAGAGCGATCTCCTTGCAGATCAAGCTAGCACTGCACTTCACTCTTAAAGAAGAGATGAGTCCGGTTCAAGTTGCTCACCAGCTCCTTGCCCAGCTCGGCATCAAAACTGAGTTTCGCTGGAGCCGGAGGATGCCGGGATACGAGGGCCAAAAACTCAGGGTTTATCGACTCAATGCTGATATCTACCAGCAACAGCTAGAAATCTTGCAAAGGCGGGCTGAGCGGCGCGAGCGCATTGCTCAAGCCCAGACTGAGACAGGCGGATCACCCTCAGTGGATATAGCTAAAGATTCAGGAGGTGATCCACTAGAGAAACAAGACAAGGCAATAGATACAGCCCCTTCTGTAGTACTAAAAAAAGGGCAAACGAGTGAAGAGACTTCTAACTCCAACTTGAAGAACTTTCACCAAGGGGAAATAGACGAACTACGCCATGACAAATCAGCTTGATTTCCTAACGACCGATACTGTTCCTGTTACACGCTCTAGAAGGGCCGCAGCACGGCACAAAATTTCTCTGAGCCGAAATCAGCGGCTAGCTCCAGCACAGTGGCCCAGAGCAAAGCAATACATCCCTGTGGGATGTGCGATGGCTGCCAGCAGCCATTTACGCTACCAGGGCTAGACTAATAACTATTGCAAAGGTTGTGGCTGGCAGAAAAGTTAGCTGGATAACGTTGTTGCTAGAAGTGCTTGGGTGAGGAATAATCTCTCCTCTGAGCTTTCTTCGGCTCTAGCTTGTTGCATTCCATTCCAGTGCTCTACGGTTGGACGCGACCACCAGTAGTGTAGAAACCGATCTTCGATACTCCCTATCAGTTCTCGGTCGGGCCAGATATG
>NZ_JASATW010000073.1:0-4183 GCF_030405905.1 Sphaerothrix gracilis Ecp01 | reverse complement strand
TACTAATGCTATCAATAAAGCTTCAACTAAAATTGTCGTAGCCAATAGCCGATTTTCCAGCCCAAAGTACAGCCCAGAGCAAGAGCAATCCAGAAGAAAATAGACCAGGTGAGGAAGTCATGAAGTGCAAAAGCGGCAAAGAAGCCAGCTATAAGTAGCAGGCATCGCATCAAATTCATCAGATTAAAAACCTGGTAGAATACTGACTTATAATTTTATGTCGTTTCATCGAAACGGCGAGTTTTGATCCTACATTCCGCAGGTTGACAGATGATTTTCTGTATGCATTCCAATCAGGAGCGCTCGAAAGCTTTCAACAGAGAGAGTTTTGAATAATCGGACTTTCCAGATTCCATCTGCATCACTTTACAATCAGCAATGTTTGGTCGCCCAGAATCGCACCTGTTCAGAACGAGTCTTGGACGTTTCAAGGATTGAAAATCGAATGCACAATCAAAAACTAAAAGCAACCTGCGGAATGTAGGTTTGATTACTTAAAACTCTTGCGGCAGACTTGCTTCCGCCTGTTTTCTGCTCCCCTTACCGCTGCCATTACTATCGCCCTCCTCATCTGGCGGCATTGGCAGCAGCCTTTCTGCTTCTTTGAGCCGGAGCTGGAGTTGCTGTTCCATGTTGAGGTCGGGTCTGCGTTTTTGCTCGCGGCGAATCATGCGGTCGCGCACGGTTTCCCACATGCCTTCACACTCTTTTTTGAGCTTGATATCGGCTTTGGGCACGGGAAGCTGCTCGTAGTGGATGGGAAGCTGGCCGTAAGCCGGGTTGATGTAGACGCACTCTCCCACGTCAAAGCGCATCACCTCATCAGGCGTCAGCAGCTTCTTGGTACGCACCTGCTCGCTGACCGAGCGATTGCGGCCCCAGTCATCGCCGCGACTGCGGCTATAGGATTTAGTTTGAAACGTGACTTCTTCCTCACCTAGCTCGTCGGTATAGCTCCTAGCTGTATTCACGTCTCCGGGATTGAACCAGAACCTTGTCGAACAGGATGAGAGCAGCGCCTTAGCTCGTTGCTCACCATAGCTTTCAACAATCTGGGGGAACGACTGAAAGCCAAAGATACCGACAAAGCCCTTAGAGCGATGCTCGTTGGGCCAGCTCGGCGCTTGGGGCATGAAGATAGTGGGAAACTCGTCTGCGCTAAAGATAAAGGGATGCTCGCGCTGTACTGAGCAGTTGCGGTTGATGACGACGTTGATAATGGCGGCTAGCAGAGGATTAACGACATCTTGGCGGAAGATATCAGACTGCACCACTAGCATCTCTTTACGCTGGAGCACCGGCGAGATATTGGTTTGGCCCAGCAGAGAGCGCAGCAGGTCAGGGGCAATAAACCGGGTTAATACGTCAGCAGCAGTCGCCATGATGCCGGAAGCTGTCTTTTCACTAGCTCCCGCCTGAATGAACTGAGAGAAGTTGACCTGAACGAAGTAGGGCAACCTATCTTGCTTAGCGGCATACGATAACCGCTCAACTAATCCCGGAAGCTGCACCAGGCTGAAGGCCATCGCCAGGTCTGGGTACTGGGTCGATTTGGCGTACTGGAGCAAAGCCTGAATTAGCCGTTGCCCAGCAGGGCCAAAGAAAGCATCAGAGCGCCCGCTGTTGCCGCCCGTCAGATTTTTGTGAAAAACTTCGGCTAAGACCCCTGCTGTGGTGCTATCGTTCTCGTCTTCGAGAAAATCCAGCGGGTTAACGATGCCGCTATAGGCTCGCCCTGGTGCGAGAATCTGCACGTTGTAGCCATGCCGCGCCGCTAGCGTTGCTAGATAGCTGAGCTGGCCGCCCTTGCCGTACTCATCAGCTTTGTAGTCGTAGAGCAAGATGGGGTGGCCCTGCTCAATGGCCGATGTCATCATCGGGTCAATCACACTGAAGGTCTTACCAGATCCGGCTTTACCAATAACAACAGCAGAGCGATTAGCATCGGGGACATAGACCGTAGGCGGCGTGCCGTTGATGAGCGTCATGGCAGAGGCCATCAAGCCCCCTGCTTGCCACTGGCTAGGCGACCCGCACCAGAGGCAGACATCATCGGCATCACTGGAGCTGAGCTGCTTGTGTGCTCGCCTGACGGCTTTGAACTTATCTTGCCGGTTAGCCCAGCGGCCAGAGGTGAGCTGGTTTTTGCGTGGGCTAAGCAGGTTGAAGACATAGATAGCC
Source organism: Sphaerothrix gracilis Ecp01 (assembly GCF_030405905.1). NCBI lineage: Bacteria > Bacillati > Cyanobacteriota > Cyanophyceae > Nodosilineales > Nodosilineaceae > Sphaerothrix > Sphaerothrix gracilis. The sequence continues at coordinate 2,002 of NZ_JASATW010000073.1, read as the reverse complement.
ACGACCAGACCAATGAGAATCAACCCTTGAGTGGAAAACAAGACATCTTTGATAACCTGCCACGCTTCTCTAAAGGGGCCGAAAATCGCATCCTGTAACTGGGCAAATATCATCATAGTTAAGCTTGCTGGGTTCCACGGGAATGGTGATGGGTTCTGGCTCAACTGGAGCCAAGATAGAATTTTCGATACCGATTTCACCCAGGGCAGTGAGCACGGCCATCTCTAGCCCCAGCTGATCAGCGGCTGTACGCAGTGGCGTACCGTTTCTAGCTAAGGCGATCACCTCTCTGACCTCTGTGACCACCGGATCGTTCGCCGGTGTGTAGCCCTGCTCAATAGCGATCGCTAGCCCCTGCTCAATATCCTCTAACGTGGCTTCGCCCTGGTCAGTACGGAGGACGTTGGGCCTGAGCGCCACGGTGTTGAATAGCCGTGTCTCACGGACTTCGCTAGCTGGAGCGATCGCAATGCCGTTTGACTCGGCTTGAGAAGGTCTGCCAGAGTTTTGATGTAAGTCAAACAAGTAGGTGTAGGTATTGCCCTGCTCATCGAGCGTGCTGATGACCATGTTGGGCACTGCCGACTTGGTTAGTCCCTCGAAGGGAATCGGCTGAATCAGCCGTAGTGCGACAACCTGAGCGACTCCGCTATCGATTGGTGCATTGGTGTCGTAAACGATGTGACTGAGATCACTGAGCTGAATGTAGGTGATGACTTCGCCTGTAGCCGCAAAGTCAATGATGCTATTGCGGCCTGGATAAAGATTGACTGGCGAGGTATAGAGCCTAGCCCGCTGAGCGCTGACGATGCTGGTAGCAGGTCTTGCCTGTGATGCTGCAGGTATGGGCACATCAGGCAGCACGTTGGGCCGAATCTGCTGAGCGATCGCTTTGCCGCTTGGCAGTAAGCCGCTGATAAAGAGCCAGGGAATGAGCCAGGGTAAGCGCATTAGAGAGCCACCTCCAGTAAGCCATCAACAAAGATAGAAACCTCTTCACCTTCCTCGACAATTAAATAGGGCTGAGCCGTCTCACGGTTATTTTGGGAGCGCTCAGAAAGGCGTTCGGCTGTGGGTGTAAAGAAACCTTCTAGAGCCGCGCCAAAGATATTGTCGTTGTTGCCGCTGGTAACCGTGGTCGATGTGCTGGTCGATGTGCGATTACCGGACGAACCGGAGCTAGCGGTTGTCACGGCATCAGGGGCATTAATCACCCGACCGATATTGCCAAGCGCCCCGGCCAAGCCGACTAAGAGGTCATCGCCAAAGCTACTACCGCCATCATTCTCGACTTCGGCTACCAGCGGTTTGTTGTCTTCGCCTCGTATCGTAATCACGCCCGGTTCGATGGCTTCTTGCCGAACTCTACCTGCCGCATCCTGATAGACGATGGCCACAACCGACAGGTTGATAATGTTAGCGTCGAGGATCTGAGAGATATCAGTAATCAAAACAGTGCCAGCCGCTAGAGCAACCTGCCCGTTGATATCGAGTAGCGGTGAGGTCAGCTCAACGGCAGATCTGCCACCTGTAGGCCCGTCCCCACCCGCGTAAACGACTGGAACCGTGACGTTACCTTGAGCGTAAGAGCCAATAGCGACCTGTCGTACGGTGGGCCGCTGCGGCTGAGCGGCTGGCTGAGTGCTGGCGGGTCTGCGGTTAAGAATGCCTTGAGTGCCCGGAGAAGCGGCGACCAGCTCCCCCGGATATCGCGCCTTAGTAGCATAGCTAGAGCTGCTAGCCGAGCTGAGTGGTTGCAGCGCTGCCGCGTTCTGGGCAGGCTGTTCCGGTAGCGGTACCGGATTGTCACCAATTCTGGCTGAGGGAAATGGAAACTCGTCAGACTGGCTAGATCTGCTGCCGCTGGCCGCTGGGTTACGGCCAGAACTAGAACGAGTAGGGCGAGGGCGATCGCCTGCAGTAGTGACTTCTTCCTCAAACTCCGGCTCTGGTCTGAGGGCAACTTCAGCCCCGGCTGAGCCGACGCGAGAAAGCCTAGACC
>NZ_JASATW010000072.1:0-4658 GCF_030405905.1 Sphaerothrix gracilis Ecp01 | reverse complement strand
TGGTTGATAGAGGTAGAGCAAAGCGGGATAAGAGCGCTAGTTCAGTTTGCTAAGGGGATACGAGAAGATTACGAGGCCATCAGAGCGGCCTTGACGCTAGAGGTGAGTAATGGGCCGGTGGAGGGGCAAGTGAACCGTTTGAAGATGATTAAGCGGCAGATGTACGGGCGAGCGGGCCTTGAGTTGTTGAGAAAACGGTTGATATTATCGCAAGTTCCCGACAGCGGAGTTTGTTTGCAGAGGTAATTGAGCAAGCGTATTCAGAGAGCTTTTAGTTGACGTCTACTCGACAGGCTGACAATGAGAGCGGCTACCAAACATGTTCTATTTAAGAAAAATGAGAAATTAAATACAAGTTGCAGCTCTTGATTCCATTAAGCGATCGCTAAGCCTTTCCCCACCCAATACCCGCTAGCTAATCGCCAGCACGTTATCAGCGATCGCCTTTTGTGAGTTCTGCTAGCTTTTCTAGTACGTGATCGCCAAACATGTTCTTTTCTTTAGTATGCAAGTGTCGAGGGTTCTTTTTCACTTTAGGTGAAGCTTTAGAGAGAAGCAGCGCAACGTGAATGCAAGGAGGAAATATGGTTCTGTCGCAAAAACTCAGGAGTAATAGATTAGGAGATTGCCGGGCGTAAGCCGACGACAGATGATTCCATGCTCATGTCTAAACTGAGTGAGCTTTTGAGCTGCGCAGGCATGAAAGAAAGCGGGCTTGAGGGTATCAATTTTGTGTTCAAGTTCAGCGAGTTGCAATCGCAGGTCGATCATTTGATCGATGACGCTGTCAGAGACAGGGCTATCTACATTCATAGAGGCAGAGAGGAGTTTTCTTGCCTATCATGCTACGAAACGGCCTATGCCAAGCTTCTAGAAAGTTCGAGTTCTCCAAGCTCCTAAGAAACAACAACAGTCCCTCACTACCAGCGATCGCGTGAATGATAGTTTCCAAGTCAATAACGCGATCGCCCGAGGACTGATACAAAGTAGAGTAAGAGCAGCCAGCGATCGCTTTTGTGGGCTCGACACAGAGTCCGAAGAAGGGATGGCCCCAGGGTTCTGCAGCACACTAAGAATGCTTGTAAGCTCTCCTTGAGCTTAGCGCGATCGCATCCGAAAAGAAGCCGATAGGATAGCACCCGCGTTCTGTCTCCTATGCAAGTGAAAGGCACAATATGTACACGCTGAATGTACACTCAAAATATACGCTTAAAGTAAACAAGTTGAATGCATACATACATCTTTATGCGTATTTCAACGCAGAGGCAAGAAGCGATCGCATGAGCAAAGACGCTAAAACGCTTACACAGCAACGCTTTTACGAAATAAAGCAAATACAGAAGAGGGCTTGCAAGTATAAAAGCGATCGCATTACAGCGTATAGAACAACAGCACAGCAACACACAAGCGCATAAGCAACATAGCGATCGCAGTGCCAGCAACGTTTTTTGGATTTCTGTCGAGTGCCACGTTATTTGATAAGCCATTGAGTGTTTGTGCCTCGCTAAATGTCACGAGGGCACTGAAGGAGTTGCTTTATAAGGTTTTGAGATAAAGGTATACATTTCATTTTTGATCTGGTTAGCGATCGCAGTTACATGAAGCCAAACGCCTCAAAGCTATGTTTTATGAGGAATAGCGGTGTGAGTGTCAAATATCGTGGCACTGAAGTGATGCTAAATAACGTGGCATTAATTATGAGGTTGAGAAAGGGACCAAAGCCCTACTGTATGAAGGATAGAGACCAGTTTAAGTAAAACAGCTGTCAGAGTTGTCAGATGACAAATAGCGAGGCACGTGAGAACGCCCAAAAAAGTGAAGAGTGTGAGTTGATTACGACCTGGCGGATAGAGGAGCTGACGGTTGAAGAGCACTGTCGCTTTAGGGTGATATCGCGCTTGCAATGAGTGATTGAATGATGTCCCTTAGTCTGGTAGGTGACCTTAGGACTCAAGTTCCCAGTCCTCATAAACCAAACCTTCCACCCGGCCAAATTCACGCGTGTTGTGGGTGACCACTATGAGTTCATAGGCTAGAGCGATCGCGGCAATTTGCAGATCGTAGCCGCCGATGGGCGTTCCATTGCGATGTAAGTTGGCTCTGATGCGTCCAGCAATCTTGGCGGCTGGTGGATCAAAGCTTAAGAGTGTGAACTGTGAGAAAAATCTGGATAGTTTAGGCAGATTCTTTTGAGTCTTGTTACCGCGATAGGCTCCGTAGAACAGCTCAAGCTGAGTGATTGTGGAAATGTAGATATTTTCTGGTTGCTGCTGAGCGAGTTTTTGTGTGACTCGGTGGTTATCGCCATTTAAGAGCTTGATGCAGACGTTAGTGTCAAGGAGATAGGTCACAGGAGCTCCTCACGTTCCTCGTAGCTTGGCTGAGGCTCTCGGGTAAGCGGATTGCCTTCCCAGCTACCGATAACGTCTTCAAAGAAGTTTGGCTGCCAACCTGATGGGACCGTAGGTTGTGTTTGAGCGTAACGCTGGTTGAGAAATAGAACGAAGTCAAATACTTCTTGCAGCAGAGCAGAGGGCGTTCTCTCGAGTTCCTGGATGAGTTTTTGTTTGACAGTGTCCATGAGTGTCAGCCTCACTGAGACTATAGTTGCGTGTCTTTTCTAAATAAAGTTTAGTTGATCTGAATATTTGCTTTTATCAGCCAGATGAGTAATTCAATACAAGTTATGGCTCTTGGTCAGCTTGCTTATTGTCAGAACGTTATAGGCGATCTGAATGTTCGCTTTTCTTTGAGCGATCGCCCGCATGATAGTTTTCCAAGTCAATAGCGCGATCGCCCGAGAGCGTTTTGCACCGATACAAAGTAGAGTAAGCTGAGCCAGCGATCGCCTTTGTGGGCTCGACACAGAGTCCGAAGAAGGGATGGCCCTAGGGTTCTGCAGCACACTAAGAATGCTTGTAAGCTCTCCTTGAGCTTAGCGCGATCGCATCCGCAAGGAAGCCGATAGGATAGCACCAGTGCTCTGGCTCCTATGCAAGTGAAAGACACAGTATGTACACATTAAGTATACGCTCAAAACATGTATTCAAAGTAAGCAAGTTTAATGCATGTATATAGCTTCATGCGTGTCTCAACGCAGAAGCAAGAAGCGATCGCGCAAGTAAAGACGCTAAAACGCTTATACAGCAACGCTTTTACGAAATAAAGCAAATACAGAAGAGGGCTTGCAAGTATAAAAGCGATCGCATTACAGCGTATAGAACAACAGCATGGCAACGCACAAGCGTATAGACAACACAGCGATCGCAGTGCCAGCAACGTTTTTTGGAATTTGTCGAGTGCCAAGTTATTTAATAATTTAGGGAATCAGTGTCAAGATAAGTAGTAATAGATTCTTGTAAGCTTTGATTTGCCTGTAGGATAGCGATCGCGACTGTCAGGATTGCCGCGAATTTTTTATCAATAGCCAATGATCTGCGAGATATCTAGAGTGCCTGTATTGGCCTGATTACAGCGTTTATTATCAAACAAACTGGCACAAGTTAGTTATTAAATACTGTGGCACGGTATATCATAATAAAACGAACCCAAAAGCGTTTCTGGTTGGTAGATAGAAGCGATCGCGATTTCAGGTATTGAGGCTATGGATATTATTAAATAGAGTGGCACATGAAATAGAGTCAAAAAGGGAAAAATTGTCATCCTCAATAGAGGCCTCTATCCCAGTGGAGATGCCTTTACTAAAGGAACTGCCGTCTGAAGTGAAGCAGCGATCGCAGGTATTGCAACGACTGTCAGGGGTCTCAAAACGTGAGGCTAAAAAGCAAGCGGCCCAGGAGCTAGGACTACACGAGAGCAGCATTTACCGGCTAAAACGGCAATATAAGCAACAAGGCATTGAGGGTCTAAAACGGCGTGAGCGCTCAGATAAGGGAGATCGGCGTGTGAGCGAAGAGTGGCAAAAGTTCATTGTCAAGACGTACCGCCAGGGCAACCGGGGTAGCCGCCAAATGAGCCGTTCCCAGGTAGCGAAACTGGTGGAAAGCCGCGCCGCCGAAGTGGGTGAGAGTGGCTATCCCAGCCGCCGAAGTGTCTACCGCATCTTAGCGGGCGAAATAGCCGAACGCGAGAAAAAGCAGAAGAAGCGATCGCTTGGATGGCCAGGAGAGCAGCATCAGATTACGACCCGCGCCGGCAGCGAGATTGCGATTGAATATAGCAACCAGGTGTGGCAATGCGATCATACCCAAGCCGACATCCTGGTTGTTGATTCTCATGGAGAAGTCTTGGGTCGCCCCAACCTAACGACCGTTGTTGATACCTACTCCAGATGTATTGTCGGGATACACCTGGGACTGGAAAAACCCAGTGCTGCCGTCACTTGCCTAGCTCTGCGGCACGCCATCCTGCCGAAACAGTACCGCCACGCCTACCAGCCCAAGCAGCTCTGGGAAACCTACGGCGTGCCTGAGTACCTGTATACCGATGGCGGCAGCGACTTCACCTCAGAGCACCTAGAGCAGGTTGCCAGTAGACTGGGTATCGTCTTAGAGTTGCGCCGCCGCCCGGCTGAAGGCGGTATCGTCGAACGTCCCTTCGGTACGCTCAATAGCGAATTCTTCTCGACACTGCCGGGCTATACGACCCGGCGAGTCAAACCCCGGCTGAGTCAGGTCAAAGCAGACGCCTGCTTAACG
>NZ_JASATW010000071.1:0-4662 GCF_030405905.1 Sphaerothrix gracilis Ecp01 | reverse complement strand
AACAAAAATAAAGCATCCTGTTTGACTTTTTCCATTGGTTCTTATTCATCTAGAGTCTCATTTTGCAGTTGACTGACAGTCTGTACCTGTTGCCGGATGCGCTCAGCCAATTCTGGATCTTGATTGGCTACAACCTCCGCAGCAGTCAACGCAGTTTGACACAGGTTGTCTAGTTCCTGCCCAATTCTCGGTCTAGGAAAACGATTCGTATTTATTGGACAAATGGGAACTCCAAGTGGACAAGGATTTCCTGCTCCTGAAGTTCCACCGGAACAGAAAGGTACTCTAAGAGGACAGGGCATACTAGTAAATCCTGAAATATGGGACTTTAATCCACATTTCAAGAAAAGAAACCATCACCCGGACAGCGTTGATGATGGTTTCTTGAAGTATGAGTGACATGTGAGGTTTTATAATACCTTTCCAGGGCATTGCTGCTTTGGTACGAGCGGTTTATCTGTTTTAAGGCATGACAGCAAACCGGCACTGGTTTTTAGATATTGCATATAGAGGGTTGGTTAGGACAGCTCTCTAAACGCCTCATCCGCGGCTTCCCACAAACTGCTGAAATGACTCAGATACTGGCGTAGATAGTGCTTCAACCTGGCCCAGAACTTCTCTATCTTGTTGTAGTCCGGTGAATAGGGCGGCAAATACAACACCTGACAGCCGGCTTGCTCTATCAACTGCTCGACTCGCTTTCCCTTATGGAAGCTGGCATTGTCCATCACCACAACTTGACCCGGCTGCAGCACTGGCACCAGCATCTGTTCTACCCAGCCTTCAAACAACACACTGTTGCAATGTCCCTCAAACGTCATCGGCGCTATCACCTCACGCTCGCACCAAGCAGCTACCATACTGATGCGACTGGTGCGATGGCCTAGCTTAAGTGCATGGAAGCGCTCTGAACGAGGACAGTAGCCGTAGGGGTAGTCTTCGGTGTCATCAACGCCGGCTTCATCGAGGTAAACGACCTGGGACGCTTGGTAGGCTGAGAGCTGTTGCAAAAAGGCTTGGCGTTGCGCTTCGTTACGCTCACGGTAGCCATAAGTCTTTTTTTCTCGTGTAGTCGATGCGCTTGAGGGCTTTGCCGATAGTGCGTATTAGACGACAATGACATAGACGGGTGAGCCCTGCCGACGACAGCTACCAAGACGGGTTGAGAGCAGCGTTCTCTATGCTTTGTTCCAGTTGTCGCCATAAAAAAGACACTGAAGACCTTTTCCCAAGAAGTGGGGAAGCCTCCAGTGCCCAAACAAACCATTCAAAGTTATCAAATCAGAGTGTATATGAATGCTCGAGAGCTCGGTCTAACCCAGAGCGATGCGGCTTCGATTGCCGAATTTTCAGACCGGACAGGCCAACGGATTGAAGCCGGAACGCATCAACCCAATCGCGGTCGGGTGCGAGACTGGCGCACTAGCGCCGACCCGCTTGCGGGAGTATGGGAAGAAGAGTTGGAACCGATGCTGCAGCGCGAGCCGCGGCTGAAGCCGATGACGCTGTTTGAGTATTTGCAGGAGCGCTACCCAGGCCAGTATCCGCAAGTGCTGCGGACGCTTCAACGCCGAGTACGCACCTGGAAAGCGCTGCATGGCGAAGCTCCCGAAGTGATGTTTGAGCTGCGCCACGAAGCGGGGGTGATGGGTATCTCGGACTTCACCGAGCTGAAAGGCGTGGAAATTACCATCAGCAGTGAGCCGTTTGAGCATCTGCTCTATCACTACCGTTTGGCCTACAGCGGTTGGCGCTACGTGCAGGTGATACAAGGGGGCGAGAGCTTCATTGCGTTATCGGAAGGGTTGCAGAATGCCCTGTTTGCCAGTGGCGGCGCGCCCCAAGAGCATCGCACTGATAGCCTCAGTGCGGCCTATCGCAACACAGGCGGCAAAGGGCGTAAACCGTTGACTCGCCTCTATGACGACCTCTGTCATCACTATCGCCTCAGGCCAACGTGCAACAACCGAGGGATAGCGCACGAAAATGGCGCGATTGAATCACCCCACGGTCACCTCAAGAACCGCATTACTCAGGCACTCTACCTGCGGGGCAGCAGTGCCTTTGCCAGCGTGGCTGACTATCAAGCCTTCATCACTGACATTGTCGCCAAGCTCAACCAGCAACACCAAGCCAAGTTTGCCGAAGAGCAGAAGCATCTCCAGCCCCTACCACCGCAGCGGGTGGCGGACTATGAAGTGCTCACCGCCCGAGTCAGCAGTCGCAGCACCATTGATGTGCGCTGCATCCTCTACACCGTGCCGTCCCGATTGATTGGCCGGCAGCTGGAACTTCACTTCTACCATGACCGCATCTGTGGCTATCTCGAACGCCAGTTAGTGGTCGAACTGTCGCGAATGCGCGTCACCGCCAAAGATAAACGCCGGGCACGGTGCATCAACTATCGTCACGTCATTGAAGGGCTAAGGCGCAAACCCCGGGCCTTGATTTACTGTACTTGGCAGCAGGACTTATTGCCCAATGAGCCCTATCGGCAACTCTGGCAACAGCTCCAAGCTGACTTTGATATCGATAGTGCCGCCGTGCTGATGGTCGAAGCGCTCTACATTGCAGCCACTCAAGATAAAGAATCTGCCGTCGCGAGACTGTACAGAATTTTGTGCTTAGCGGTCTAAAATCCAAACAACTCAGGAGACCGCATCATGGCTCGAAGAAAACAACAACCCAATCGCGTCGATGAACTACTCGACGAACTGCTGGCAGAAAACTCTACCCCCGAAGCGATTCTGGGCGAAGCAGGACTGCTCAAGCAACTCAGCCAACGCCTGATCGAGCGGGCCCTCAACGGCGAACTTAACCATCATCTCAAAAACCAAGTCCAAGCTCAGAGCGACTTAGAAACTGACACAGCTGAAAAGGGCAATCGGCGCAACGGCTACACTAGCAAAACGGTCCAGTCAGAGCAGGGCGAAATGGCCCTATCGATTCCGCGCGATCGCCACAGCAGCTTCGAACCGGTGTTGGTGCCCAAACATCAACGCAGACTTGCGGGTCTCGATGAAAAGATACTGCTGATGTATGCCAGAGGCCTGAGCACCCGTGACATCAGCGGCCAACTGGAAGAACTCTATGGCGCTAAGGTGCCTGCTGCGCTCATTGCTGACGTGACGGATAGCGTTAGCGAAGAGGTCAAAGCCTGGCAAGCCCGCCCGCTCAACGAGCTCTATCCTATCGTCTATCTCGATGCGCTTTACGTGAACATCAGAGTGTCAGGGCGCGTCAGCAAGCGGGCAGTCTATGTTGCTTTGGCTATCAACACCGAGGGCAATAAAGAGCTGCTAGGACTGTGGATAGGTCAGGCCGAAGCCGAGGGGGCAAAGTTCTGGTTGCAGGTCCTCACCGAGCTAAAAAACCGAGGGCTCAAGGATATTCTGATTGCCTGCTGTGACGGTCTCAAGGGCTTTCCTCAAGCTATCGAGACTGTCTACCCACAAACCCAGGTGCAGCTTTGTATCGTTCATCTGATCCGCAACTGTCTGCGCTATGTCCCCTGGAAGCAGAGCCGAGCGGTCGCTGCTGACCTCAAGCCGATCTATCAAGCCGCTACCTTAGCTGAGGCGGAAGCCGCTCTCGATGCCTTTGCGGCCAAGTGGGATGCGCTTTACCCGGCTATCAGCCAAATCTGGATCCGACACTGGCATCATCTCAGTCCTTTGTTCAACTACCCGATGGAGATTCGTAGAGTCATCTACACCACTAATGCTATCGAGTCGCTCAATCGTTCACTGCGCAAGGTGATCAAGACCAAGGCTGTCTTTCCTGATGAAGCCTCGGTGTTCAAGCTAATGTACTTAGCGATGAACAACATCTCAAAGCGTTGGACTAGGCCGATTCAAGATTGGAAGGCAGCTTTGTCATATTTTGCTATTCTATTTCCAGAACGCTTCATCGACTGAACCAACCTGCTGAGCACAAAAATTAGAACACTCCCCAACCCACAAATTTACTCAACTGTCAATGCGTAAGTCCTGGCAATATCCCTAAGGGCACGCCCCCATCACTGCTGCAAAGCGTGATATGCACCTTCAGTCCTTGTGCTTCGGCTTTGCTGATGGGGCCAAGTCCACGGGTGTGACGCTGTCGGCTCAAATCTAATTCGGTCGTGTCTTGGATCGCTAATACTGTGCTGTGCTCTTGGCAACGTTCTACTGTCCGCCTGCTATGGCCTGAAAGAATCGATGACGGCTCTATGCGGCGGTTCGACCAAAACTCGTACATGCCTTGCATCGCTGCATTGTCTCGGCTTGCTTGCGGCACGCTCTTGCTCGGTTGACTTATCAGGTCTTCCACTATCTTCACTAACCGTTGACTGCGACGCCGATCGCCTAATTCCGTTCCTTGCAACTCTTCCTTCGCCCAGCTCATATACGCTCTCCTTTGAATGCACATCAGATCTCTTTGCATCCATCAGTACAATTGAGCTTAGCCTGGGTTCTTATCCTTAAAACTATTCAATTCTTGGTAGTGCCTTTTAGTAAAGGACAGAGGAAATAGCTGGATGGCCCGATTCGATGAGTCGTTTTCTGATTAAGCGATTGTATTCGTGGATGAACGTCCAGATCGCGCCAATATGGTTTTCTAGCTTCTTTGAGAACGACAGGGTCTTTCTGACTAATCGCGATACCCGCTGTCGCATCGTGT
>NZ_JASATW010000070.1:0-5157 GCF_030405905.1 Sphaerothrix gracilis Ecp01 | reverse complement strand
TGAGCCACTGGCAAGCAGGCGGTTATGACTGCCACTCCTACGAGCGCCCCGAAGATCTGCTAATGCAGGTTGAAGCCGCCATCGAGCGGGGAGAGAAGGCACTGATAATGACCGACAGCCAGCGGGCCAAAAGCGGCTTTAGCACCACCGCCCTAGCCGCCCGCTGGCAGCAGATGTATCCTGGCAGGCGGATCCTGGTACTCGATAGCAAAACCCTTCACCGCAAAGACCATCCTGCCTATGGGGCGATCGCCAATGGCAAGCTAGAAAAACTGCTGAGCCAATATGATATTGTCATCTGCTCTCCCTCAGTCGAGACTGGTATCTCCATCGATCTTAAAGGTCACTTTGACGCGGTCTACGGCTTCTATGCAGGGGTACTGAGCGAGAACTCCATCCGGCAGTCCCTGCTCAGACTACGTGAAAGGGTACCGCGTCATATCTACGTCGCTCCCCACGGCTTAGAGAGCATTGGCGGCAGCGAAACCTGGTACAAAGCCCTGGCTGAAACCCAAGAGAAGTGCGCTAGAGCCACGCTCAATCTGCTCTATGAGGCAGGCTGTGACGATATTGAGAGTAACCTGAGTCAGGCCGCTACTGTGGCCTGGGCCAAGATAGCCGCTCGTCACAACACCGGCAGCGCGGCTCTAAGAGAATGCGTCCTGCAGGGACTCAGAGACGAAGGCCACCGCGTCACTGAAGTCACTGATACCGACGACGACGCCCGCCAAGAGCTAAAAGCAGAACTCAAAGCTGAAAAACACGACCGGCTGAGAGAACGAGCACAGGCCGTCTGTGAAGCCACCAGTGTTGATGCTTCAGAGCTAGAAGCCCTAGAGCAGTCCCGCTCAGTTGAGAGCTTAGCCCAAGAGCTAGCCCTGCAAAAAGCCCAGCTCCAGAAGCGCTACCAGCTAGAAGCGATCACCCCCGATCTTTATATCCTCGACCAAGTCGGCTATGGGGCCAAGCTGCGTTTGCACTACTACCTCACCGTTGGCCGGGAGTATCTTAAGAACCGCGATCGGGCCAAGGTTAACGAGCTGCTCAAAAACAGCGATGGCGCAATCTGGGCACCCGATGTTAACCGGGCTACCCTGATCACTAAGATTGCTACCTATGAATACTTCAATGTTCTAGACATTCTGGATCTAGATGAGCTGTCGGAGCACACGCCTCAGGTCAGGGCGCTGGGGGAAGCGGTTCAAGGCCAGCTTGCCAACATCAGAGTTGCCTCTGGCATCAATCTCTATGGCACCACCAAACCTGATGGCTCAATTGACTATATCGAGATTGTTAGACGCTTCCTTAAGCCCCTCGGCTTTACCTTGCCGCTGTGCCGCCGCGAAGGGCCGAGGGGGGAGCAAGTGCGCATCTACCAGCTTGAGCAAGTCGATTACAAGACCTTCAAACTTGAGGGCGAAGCAGTCACTTACCAGGTTAATCGCTATGAAATTTACCAGAGATGGCTAGAGAAAGACGCGATTGCAGAGAAACAGCCTGAAACCCCTGTCATAGAAAGAACAGAGGCCGTAGTCAGGGACAAATTGGTAGTCAGTCAGGGTAATAATAAGTTTTTAATTAGCCCCGGTGACTACCAAACCAAGCATCCCCCCGCTTCCTTTGAAGAACGGCAGATTGAAACCTCGCTGAGCCAGATAGAAAGCATTTGTCTAGAAATTCTCCAGACCTGCGACTGTTGGGGTCAGTATCTTAGCGTCCAAGCTACAGTTGGGATGCAGCGGCTAAGAGCACTCTGGAAACGGCTGAGCAACCAACAGCGCCACCGAATAACTCTCATGCAGCCAGAGGTCATACCATAAGTTAGCCAATAGCTTGCGAAAACAGCGATCGCGTCAAGCCCGAACCTAAAAAACTCGTATGCAGACGTTCATCAACTGCCGCTCAAAACAACATGTACAGGTTTTGCATTGCCTGACCCAAATGTGCCTTTCAAGGCTGACGAAATCTATGACAAAAGAGCCCCATTTTTTCCCCATCTAGCCCCACAAACTCCCCATTCAACCCCACAGCTTCCCCATTTGACACCGCAGAAAAAATGAAAAAAGTCTGGTTTTGAGCTGTTTCAAGCAGTCTATATTTCTAAGCAACCCCATTTTTTCCCCATCTAGCCCCAGATTTACCCCACAAACTCCCCATTTAGCCCCACAGCTTCAAAAGGCACTGACAGTTTTTTTACCCCTCGATCTTGAAAGCCTAAAAACATTGAGTCGCTTCAAATAGGTCTAACAGCTTCTCAGCCAGCAAAACAAAGTTGTACTCTAAGCGGTCTTGTTTGCCGTTAACTTCATCGCTGGGCCGAGAGAAAGTAATCTCTAACTCGTCTTCAAGAATAAACTTCAAGGTCAGCAACTGAGCCTGGATCGATCCCAGGCGTGGCTCTAAGTCAATTGATCTGTGATCGGCTAGAGCCAGCTCTCGGAGAAACTTCGAGAGACTAAGCCCACGCTGATGAGCCTTACTGACAATGCGTTCTTTTTCCGCAGAGGAGACTAGAATATAAATCCGTTCTGTTCGAGCCAAGATGGAAATTGGGCCTAGTTTAGATATTTACTCAGATGCTATCAACAAAATAAAAATGTGGCTAGTTTTAGACAGAAAAAGGGATAGAACCTGGCGCTAAAAGTGGTATGCGTAATCTTTGCATTGCCTGACCTAGTTGCGGCAATTTCTGAAGGTAAAAATCTGTATTCAGATGTATCTATTTTGATTCAAATGTATTCAATTTTATCCAAATATATTTAGATTGATTCAAATGAATTCAGATAAAGAGGTCTAAAAATAGAGAAATGGCCCTGTTTTTTCTCTCAATGGCAAATACTCGTATTCAAATGTATTCAAAAATATTCATTGTGATTCAAGTGTATTCAAATAAATATGAAGCAGAAATGGCGTTTGTTCTAGGTTTAACAAGTAGATTACATTATTTAATTCAAGCCCAATCTCTTCAGCAATACTCTGCAAAAGAACGAATAGCTCAATCATTGCTACAGTTCCAGTTCTCTAGGGCGTCTGCGCTGTGGCCTTGCCCGCCGAGCTTGTCTAGCCGCTTCTTGTCTAGCGGCTGCCTGGAAATGCTCTACATGGTCAACCGTCAGCTTCGAGCCTTTATCATGCCAGTGGTTATTTGAATCCCGCTGAGCCATTAGAATCAGCTCTTTAGTCTCGCTATGGTAAATCCCTAGCTTGGAGTCTCGCTGTCGCCACGCCAGCCTGTGCTCATCAATATCTAGCAACTCCACACCTTTCTGTCGTTGCGTGCCCCGGCTATGAAGTAACATCTGCCTGAGAACTGGCGCGAGTGTCTCTACGCGCTGCTGTTGTCGTCTTTCTTCTACAGATTGAGATGACTCTGCTGTGATCTCTTCAGATGACGGTTTAACCTCTACGTTTGGTTGTGGTCGCTCTGCTGTCGTTCCTAGGGTCTGCTCAATAGCCGTCATCGAGTACGCCCGGCCAAGCTGGCTACCGGCAAAAGCAATACCGTCCTTCTCTAAACTCCAGCCGCACTCGCTGACCTGTACGTCAATACCTTGCTGCACTAGAGCATCTGTAATGGCCTCAACTGAGCTAGCTTGCTCAATTGCCTCATCAAGTACCTCCTGAAGCTGACTTTTAACAGTTGGCTGAGGTGGCTCAGCGCGTGGATGTTTAGGATCTTCGTACTGGGCTTGTTCAGCAGCCAGACGATGTACTTGCCCAGATGAATCCCGGCAGCGATCGACTTCCCAGCTATTGGGCTCAGCAGTCAGGCCCATCTCCTGCTCCACGTCGCGGATGGCACTTTGAAAGCGGTAGTAGTCCCAAGAAGTCGGAGCGGCAGTGCCGTCACTTTTAACTCGATTGACTACAAGATGAAGGTGAGGCCGAACCTCATCAGAGTCCGGATAAGTCGTATCCTCATGCAGATAGGCCACGGACTGACACTCCTCTAACCCCGCTTTCTCCAGAAAACTAACCGCAAGCTGGTTCCAATCAGCCCGTGAAGTCAGCTCATCGGCTTGAGCTACTGAGATAGAGATGTGATAGCAAGGCTTTTCAACGCGATCGCTTTTGGCTGCCCTAGCTTCCATTGCTGCGGCTACGACGAGGGGATTGATGGGTTGGCCTAGCAGAGCATTGAAGCAGCCGGGCGTAGAGGTATGAATAATCTGAGGGGGCTTATCTTCTCTCACAGCTACGTAGCGATGGGTAGCGCGAAAATCCTTAGTGGTCTGGGCGTTAACGATTGCCATCAATCTGTATTGCTGAGTTTCGAGCAAGAAGCGCTGTCCTTGCTAAGTAAGCAAGAACAAGGAAAAACGAACTAAATCAATTTTTTATCTTCTGATGCTAAAACAAAAATATCTAGATCGAATTGACAATTACTCGACCAAAAGAAGGAATTTTAAAAGCCTGTACAGATTTTGCATTGCCTGACCTAAATTGATGTGAAAACAGTTTTATTTATTGACCCCAGAACACCCCGAAAGCCACCAGAACGCACCAAACCAGCCCAAACCAGCCCAAAAATCACCAGAATTCCCCAAAATGCCCCAAGGAAAAATACGAAAAAATGGCCTGTTTTGGCTTTCTTTTCTAAAGTCAACCCCAGAACACACCGAGACACACCAAACTACCCCAGAACACACCAAAAGCCCCCAGAACACACCCAGCAGAAAAAGCTAATTTATATTACACAATCGGCCCATGCACTAAAGTATACAACTCTGATTCTTCTATCAAAATCTGGGCGAGGAAACGAGATAATAATACTCTGAGTACGATATTGCTCCTCTTGATAGCACTAAGCTCTGTTATAGAAAGGATCCAGAAGAGCTGTTTCAAGAACGCAATCAGGCCCAGCAAAAACTAGAACGGGCGCAGGCCAAACTACGAGAGCTGGGCATTGATCCCAGTGAACTTGAGTAGAGGCCCCCTTGCCCTGAACGATTCTTGTGTCACCTCATAATTGCTATTTCAACAGAAAGAGCAAATCAAGCTCTTTAAGTGAGAGACGATATTCAATGCCCTCGGATGACAATCTTAAAAGCCGAGGTTATATTCTTTACAAGCTTGGTGCCTCTTAGGCACGCAGTCAGCTTGCCACGTACTGGAACTACATAGAGACCGACTGCCCAATAACGTATTCGGTCTCTA